>NZ_CP067393.1:3000000-3236906 GCF_016653615.1 Entomomonas asaccharolytica
GGTTCATCAGTTACCCCCTGTTAGTTCACAAATAGCACAAATAGGATTAGCTGTTAATAGTGCTTCCCTTTGGGCTAATACAATAGGGGGCGAGTTAGTAGGCGTAACCGCTTGGCTATGATGTAAAGGCGGCAAGGGTGCGCTTGGTGTTCCCTCCATTGGTAAACCGCCCGTCCATACAGGCATAGTCATATAAATACCGCTAGGATTTAAAATTATATGCTGTCCGCCCGCTTTTAGGGTTAAAGATAGACCGCCATCTATTACGGTTTGCATTCCACTTTTAAGGTGTATTTCCATCCCTGCGCTTATGGTTTTAACTGTGCCTATACTTTCATGTTGAGAAAGTGCAATTTGTGTATAGTCATTCCCTAATATTTGGGTTTTTCTATCTAGGTTGGTTAGGTGGTGTTCTTCTGCTTTGTTTTTAGTGTATCTATTGCCCTTTATGGTTTCGCTGTGTTCATTTTGTACTTGTAGATGACTGTTATTATTAATTTGTACGGTATGGTTATTTTTTGTTAGTTGGTCGTAGTCTTTTTGTGATTGGATAAATATTTGTTCTTGGTTTGTTTTATCTTCTATTCTTAACTCATTGCTACCTATGCCACCTTTACTACTACTTGTTTTAAAAACTGATCTTGTTTTATTGGCGGGAAGCTCATAGGGTACTTGATTAACTCCGTTATGTAAGCAACCACTAACAATAGGTTGATCTATATCGCCCTCTATAAAATCAATAACTACTTCCATCCCTACACGGGGGATAATAACCGCCCCGTAACCATCCCCCGCCCAATTACTAGCCACGCGCACCCAATGCGAGCTATTTTCGTTAGCAGGGTTTATTCTATCCCAATGAAATAATATTTTTACTCGGCCATACTCATCGGTATATATTTCCTCGCCCTCTGCACCTGTTACTATTGCAGTTTGTGTGCCTAATACTTTGGGCTTTGGGTGTAGTCTTTGGGGTCTAATCTGTACAGTATGGGGAATGCTTACAAGGAAATTTCTATAACCTTGTTTAAAGCTATCTAAAGGTAGTTGTAAGGCTTCATTAATAGGATAAGTATAGTATTTAAATAATAAAGCGGGTTCTTGCATAAGCGCGCTTGCTTCGTTTCCTAAAGCCTCTAATACTTGCGGTTGTCTAGCTTGGTGGTATATTTGAGTAATTAGCCATTTATCGCCCGTATCTAAACTATCTAAGGCGGGATAATTATCTACTGTAAAACAATAGCCACTATGTAAGGTGGTTATATCGGTGTAGGCTTCGGCTAGAATATGGTTAGTGCGTAAGCGTTCTATTTCAATCTTGGCGTAGTGGTCGCCCCGTGCTTGGTTAAGGTGTTTTTGTGGGTAGTTGTAAAACTCAAGATTAGGTTCTATAGCATTATTGGCTTTTTTATGCTGCGTACCCTGTGCGCTAGCTTCAGGAATTTTCATATTTTCAAAGTTAAAGTTTCGATAACTCGCTGTTGTGGTTGCACTTGATAGGTTTATATCAAAACGTTTGAACACGGGATAATCTGCTACTAGCCCCGTGTCATTACAGTATTGAAAAGAATTAGCATAGTTAGCAAAAAAATGATTATTATCACTAAATACCATTAGATGATTATTTAATGAATGTTGGTAATGAATATTAATGCCTTCCTCTTGGCATAGACGATAGATAAAATGGGCTGTTGTTTCGTTATATTGACAACAAAAATCACGCTTTGGATATTCTTCTTTAAGTTTAAATTCAAAGTCTATGCCATGTTGGTAGCCTTTTTCAGTTAATAAAATACTAATGATCTCTATAACGGATTTATCTATAAATGCCCGTTGTTGTGTTTCGTGGTTTAAATGATAAAAGCGTGAGGCGATGATTATTTTAAATAAACTATAGTCTTTACCTACTGCGCCACGCTTAACAAATAATATATTACCGTGTATGCCTTGAGCTTTATCAGGGGTAAAGGATAGAAAAGCATTTTTACTGAGTAGTTGAGTAATATCATACCTAAGATGATTACTAACTAATGTGATTTCAAAAATATAACTACTGTTAATGGCTTCGATACCATCGAATGATAGGACTTGTAATTTACTGTTGGTTGTAATGTCTTGTAAATCGAGGGTGTAATGTGTTTTATTGGCTTCGCTGTGCATGGTCTCAATCCCTTTTATGAATAAGCCCCTAAAAACAGCGTATATAATGGGGGCGGGCTATAAGCGGGTTTGACCTTACCGAAAAGTAAAAAATCGGCGTACTCCGAAGAATACCCCGCTTACAGCCCGCCATAAAGCAGATACAACAAAGCACTAATAAGCGCAAAGTTATATCTATGGCGGTCATTTACTTTATTATGGGAGGTCAACCCCACACTCTACCGATTTAGATAGAGCGCGTTAATTAAACATCACAAGAAAATAAAAAACAAGTCTTTAGTAAGCTATTATTGTTTATTGCTGTTTGTTGGCGCGGTGTTTGCTTCGCGCACGCGTGCGCGTTTTGTAAAAGATTAGTTGTTAATACTATTAGATTAGCATTATTAAAAGAGTAAATACGCTTTTATCCCCCCCCTGTTTAAATTCGCGCCAGTAAAAAAATGACTGGTTAAGTGGTCTCTATTGAAATAGTTTTAAGGTTTTACTATACCCCTATAGTTTTAAGGGGGGGATAAGCTAAAAATTAAAAAAACGTAGAAAATGTAAACCGCTCCCCCTCGCACGTATAAAAAAAATCCTGTTTTTAAAAGTTGTTTACCTTAACATCTATT
Source organism: Entomomonas asaccharolytica (assembly GCF_016653615.1). NCBI lineage: Bacteria > Pseudomonadati > Pseudomonadota > Gammaproteobacteria > Pseudomonadales > Pseudomonadaceae > Entomomonas > Entomomonas asaccharolytica. The sequence continues at coordinate 3,002,772 of NZ_CP067393.1, forward strand.
TAACTATAAGCCCTGTTAATCAACCACTATAATAAAATAAGGACTTAACAAATGTTTACATCAAGGTTTACTTTGTTGTTAAGGTGGGTTACTTCTGGGTTACTCTTTTTTATGGACTCCAATAATTCAACATATTTCAAAGGTTATTTATTTTCATTGGCTAGAGCTAATTGATAACATTGTTCTAGTTCTTGATCGGTTAGCTTGGCTAGGTCGCGTTTATGTTGTTCGCCAATAATAATATTAAGCGCGGGCGGTTGTTGTGTTGGCTGTGGCTCTGGCTTATTACCATAGACGCGGGGTTTAAGTTTTGAAGCTATCCACATTCTTGTTTGTATCTGTAATTTAGCCTTAGTTAGTGCGCCCCCTGTACAATAGGCTTTATCTGCAATATCTAATAAATCATCGGTTAGCATATCGGCTTGTATTTCTCGTGCTAGCTTGTACAGGTCGCAAAACTCCGCATTACTCGCTAACCATCGAAAAATAGTAGCCTTATCTGGCATATCTTCACTATGACAAATAGCCCTTAATGACTCGCCATTAATTAAACGGTCAATAATGGTTGTTGCTAGTTGTTCACTATATTTAGTTGGTCGTGCCATTAAATACCCTTGTATTATCCCGTGTATGCTTATTTTAAGCCATTTAAACATAAAATTAATAGTAAACAACAAGAAGTTTAAAAAGGGGCTTATAGGACGTTATTGAATAAATCACTATAAAAGGCTTGTATTGACTCATCTTGTTATTAGGATTATTCTAATTATTAGGTATTGACACTACCATCACAAGCGGTTACCGCTCCCGAAAGTTATAAGCGGTATTTTTACGTCCATTTTATATGGTTGGGTAGCGTGTAGTTATAGCCTAGAAATAGGTAAGCCTACAGACTGCGCTTGTGGCAGGTGTCAGTACCCAACCGCCCTATTGACACTAGGGCATTATAATTCCACAAGAGGGTGTAAAAATGTCTAATCCAATTAATAATCCACGCTTTAAAGCCTTAGATCAAGCCTCGCAAGGCTGTAATGAAAATGTTTTATATTTTGATAGCCAAGCCACAAGGGAAGCAAAACTTGAATGTTTAACCGCCCGTTTAAGTGCTTTAATGAGTGTATTAGAGTCATTACATGAATTTGAAAAACCGCCCGCTTATGCTTTGCAAAATATAGGCGTACTCTCCACTATTATGTTAAGTGACGTTACAAGTATTATTAAAAATATTCAACATGAAGAATTAACCAAGTAATAGTATTGTTTAAGGTGTATAAAAAAGACTGGTTTTAAAACTGGTCTTTTTTTTGGACTGAAAAAATTATACTGTTATGTTGTCGCGCGTGGGGGTGGTGCTTTTTGGTGCTTTCTCGCGCGTGGGGGTGTTCTCTAAGTGTTCACTTTTTCGGCTGTAAGAATTAAGTAACAAGGCTTTAAGGTGTGCAAAATGTGTTCACTTTTAAAAAGCACCATTTGCACCGCGTTGGGGGTGGTTCTCGTGGTTCTTTTTTTGGTTCTCTTAATAAAAAAAACTTTAGCCCATATTATCTATAAGCTAAAGTTTAATAGTTGTATTTGCAATTAGAGGCTAAATGATTTAGCCAATAAAATGATAGTATTTTTTATTAACTGGGTTAATTAGCCAATAAGCTAATATCTTAGATTTTTTAGTTAGTCTATCTATCAATTTAACTTTAACCAGTAATAGCCCGCTTTTATGGTATTAGCCACTATAACGGGTGGCTTGTCTATTAGTTCTACTAAGTCGAATTGATCTATTAATTTATGTTGTAGTAGATAATCAGGGGTAACTTGTAGAATATTGGCTATTTGATTAAGCCAATTATATTGGATTGGGCTTAGTTCGGTTAGTTGGAGTAATTTTCCGACATTTTGAGAATGCGCCAACAATTGATTTTTTATTGTGTCTTTATGCTGTTTTATATAGTTGGCTATTTCTTTTGTCACTCGATTACTCGGTTTAACATTTAATTTATTATCAGTAATGCTGATAGTTAAACCTTGTTTAGTTAGATATTGAATTGGATTAATCGAGGTCAAAATTTACCCCCTCATCATCGTCCATAAGTTCATTAATTGAATGGCTATTAGTATTGTTTTGTTGTGGTTGTAGCTCTTTTTTACTCTCTCCGCCCATAGTAACGGGGTTTTTAAACGTCACAACGTCACAGCCCTTGTACTGCTTATCTTTTAGCTCATTTTCAAAAGGTAACATTTCGCTTTTGTTACGTTTTGAAATTTGGCTACTTTCATTGTTTGCCTTTGCTTGTGACGGTGTGACGTTTTGAATAGGGGTATCTATGGGGGATAGGGTAAGGTAACGGTTAAAAGCGTCTTTAAATTGATCTTTTATATAGCCCTTTGCAGTATTTGAGCCTATTCTTATTGTTTTAGACACTATATCAAATTCTTTGAGTTGTTTTGATAGACTATTAGGGGTCATGCCTCGCCCTTTATTCCACATAAACCAGTTACTTTCGTTATCTTCATTAAGATAGGTGGCTAACTCGTGACTAAATATTCTATCAATACTTTTCATAGCTAATATAGTTTGTATATCTCTTAATAGTTCTGTTCTAATGCTGTCGTTTTCTTCTTGTTCGCCATTTATGCGTATCGCTGAGTTAATAGCAGTTTGCGGCCAATGTCCGCCCGCTAATTCGGCTATTTGTCGCAAGGACTCCCAACAATCGTTGGCGCGGTCATTAAGTTGGGTTAATGGTTCTAACTGGATATTAATTATTTTAAGTTGGTTATCTTGGGCGAATCTAGCCAGTTTTGCGCGCAATACTCGCCATTGTTCGGGGTCTGATTTATCTATGTTTTTAACGGTTTCGCCCTGTGTTTTGCGTCTTAGTTTTAAAGTAATACTTCTGTCCTGTAAGGTATCGGCTATTTTACCGATGCCACAAAGGGCTTTAGCTCCCCATACATTAAACGGGGTTGGTATTAAATCTTCGCCAACACAACGAATAATAAACGCACTTTCACGGGTAAAGCCTGAATTTATAATACCTCGCATATCATCATGTAATGATAGAAATGTATCAACTTCATCAATAAATAAAGTAGGCTTGTAAAGTTCTAAGAGTCTAAATAAAGAAGCACTAGAGATATTGGAGGTTATAAAGCCTTTATAAGATAGTCTTTTTAGGGTGCTAAGTAGTTTAGTTTTACCACATCTTTTTTCGGGTGCTGTGATATTGGCAATAGGGGCATAATTAACATAATCAATAAACCATGTATAACTAGCCCACAAAGTACAAGCGATAATTGTTTCATGATCGGCTATAACATATTGTTGTAAGGTGTCTTTAATTTCATTTAGTAGTTGCTCGCCATTAATAGGACTATCCCATATTTCGATTGGTGGAAATATGTCGTTTGTGTTTTGCTCTTGTTGTTGGTCTGGTTTTTGGGTGGTTAGTTTGTCAAATAAGGACATCGTAACCTTTTTACTTTCTTTTACTTGTTGTCGATAACGGTTATAGCAAGCGGGGTTATCTAGGTATAGTATTTTAAAGGCTTCGATAACTTCATTTTCTAAGACTGCGCCCGCGTCATCTGCTAACTTGGTTATTGCCTGTTGTATTATCTTTTCAGGGTCTAGGGCTTCCCATTGGTTACTATAGAGATCATTATTTGACATGCTGTAACCTCTTTAGACGTTGCAAGGCTAATTGATAGCGTTGTTTATCCGCTTTATTTAATAGTTGCCCTTTGTTTTGTTGTGCTTCTGCTATTTGAATAATTAGTCGCTCATGGGCTATTGCTTGTTTACTGGGAAGCTTTTTAAATGATGGGCTACTATTACCTTGTTTATGAGTAGGCTCATATTTAAATAAATCTTTTAATTGTAGCCCTATAGCGTTTACTATTTCGTTAGCAGTGCAACCACTCCAACACTTAAGTAATACGGTATTGTCTGTACATTCTGTAATCGTTAATGATGGGCTTTTATCGGCATGACTAGGACAAAGGGCTTGCCATTGGTTTAAACCGTCCTTAGTGGGCTTTTTAGCTTTTACTTTATCCAACTTATCTAATACTTTATCTATGGGTAATCGCTCAATCATGACTAGCCCCATTAAGTAAGTTATTTAATAGGGTTAATGATGATTGTACACACTCATTAAAAGCTCGTTGCATATCGCCAGTTAAACAAGCCTTTGCGGTTATTACTTGATAGTTATATTTATTGTTTTCTGTAGTGGTTAGTAGTTTAGCTAGTTGTTCGGCTTGTTCTCGTCGCTCAAAGATATGTAATGATGTGCTGATATGGTTATTATCTGTTTTTAGGGTGTAATAGGTTACTTCTGTATAGCTGATCTTTTCAATTGTGCCAGCTCCTTGTATTAGTTTTGTTAGCTGTTGTTCTGAATAAGCTATTTGTTTTATTAATTTAATAAACTGTTTTTTAGTACCTTTGTAATATTCTTCATTATGGCTATACAAAGGGGCTTGCTGTTTATTGAGATAAAAGGCGGTAGGCTGTCCTAGTTGGGCTAATAGCTGTTTGGCTTGGGTGGCTTGTTGTTGTGTTCTTAAGTTCAACAAAGGGAATTGCTTATAATTAGCGAGGTCATAACAAAGCGAATAATATTCATACCATCCGCCCATATAGTTAAAACTCTTTAGTAACTTGTATTTAGTGCGGTATTTATCGAGTAATTTAATGCTGTTATCAGCTTGTTTTTTAAATGTTGCGATAGCTTCAGCAGATAAACAAAGTAAATCTTTGGTTACTTGGTAATTTAAGCAGTAAATAAACTGTAAATAGTTGGCGCATTCTTCGGCCTCTAACGGTGTCCGAAAATTATAATTTAGATGATGTTCTGTTTTATCTTTAGTAAAGGATAAGTTATAAAATTCGATATAACCGCCCGCCAGTATATTGTAATCAGGTAAAGCAGATTGTAATTTTTGCTGTATATTGTCTTTTTCAGGGCATAACAAGCCCGTACTAATAAAATTAGTAGTCATAAGTAATTAACCTGTTAAAAGAGTTTAGAAACGTTTACAAAGGGGTATTTAATGCCTTTGTGCTTTCCATGATTGGATTACACGTCCAATAACTTCAAAATTTAATAAACTAGCTTGGTTTAGTGTTATTAGCTGATAGTGCTTATTATCAGGAATAAGTAATAATTGATTGCTTGGCATTCGTTGAATGCGTCTAATTAGGTGTTGCCCTTGTAACTTGATCTCATAAATTGAGTCACAATCTAATGTATTAATACGGGTGTCTATTAGTAATAAATCCCCGTTGTAAAAGGTATTACTCATAAAGTCATCAATACCATGTAATAAAACTAATTTAAGGCTAGGGTCTATAGGTATTAAACCGTTGTTAGCTTGGTCTATCTGTAAGTACATAATACGCCCCCCTTATTGCTTGGGGGTGCGTTGGGCTAGTTTTTCATCTAGCCAGTTCTGCACTTCGTTATATTCCCAAAAGGTAGCGCGCCCAACTTTGGTATATTGTGGGAATTGTGCAACGTTTACATAGTTGTAAATAGTGGCGCGTGACAGGCCAGTCATTTTTATAACTTCGGTTAGTTTAATAAAACGTTTTTCTTGTGGTGCTATAGTGGCATTGGTCATGCTGTTTTTTCCTCTGTAGTTGTAGGTAGTAATAACAGCATATATAAAAAAATTGGCTAGTTTGCCTATTTAGGCAAGGCAAAAGGCTATTAGGCTTTTTGTTGGTGACAGCATAAAAAAATTATGATTGTAGATTTATAACTGCTTTTAAGTGTTTGGCTATAGCTTCTCTACTTGGAGGATTGCAACCAGTTTCGGGGGCTATTTTTTCGCGTATTAGATCGGCTGTTTTATAACTCTGATTAAGGGGTAATTTTGCATAAGTACCCAAAATTTTAATTAATTGATACAAAGTTAAACGTTCTTTATTATGTAGCTCTGTTTGTGGTTGTTCGGCCTGTGTTGCTTGCTCTACAAAGTTTAATAAATAATCTGTCCTTATAATTAGATAAATATCATTAGGTAAGCAAGAGGCTATAGTTGCTTGTAATAGCTGGCGGTTATTTACGGTATAGTTTATTAATCGTCCATAAGTTAAGTTATCAGGCAAATAAAAAATAATACCTTTGTTATTGTTGTCAGGTCTTAGGGGAATGTCTGAATTATTATAGTAGTGTTGTTTTAAGATTAGATTACTATTATCAATCGTTACTAGATCACAATAAGAATTATCATTAATCAGTTGATAGTTGTTATTAAAGACAAAGGCGTTATTACTCTCTTTTGTGGCTAGTTCAATATAGGTATTATTCACAAAATACAAAGACAGCACTAATTTATTTTCTATAGCTAACCTATATAAATCCGTAGGCTTTACTAATTCATTAAAAACCATTGTTAAATAGTTACTTGCTTCCCCTATGGTTAGCCAATCCTTAAATTGCAATAGCTTGCTCATAACTTACCCTTAACTATTATTATTTGTAGTTAATTGGTTAGGTCGCCAATACTAGCCAATAAAAAAGCGGTTATTGTAAGAATGATTTTTTAATAAATTAATGCGCTATATGTGCAATATAAAAGGGTAATAAATAAGTCGTTTAATAGAAGATTTTTTATGATTTTTATTAATACATTTTGTATTTGTAACTATTACAGTTTGTATTTGCATTTATTTAAGTATGCTTAAATTTTTTGTTATTTTTATACAACTAAAGTTATATTTTAGGTTGTATTTCTGCGTCACGCGCAATATTTAAAGTGTAGTTTGTCTCTGTTGTGAGACAAGGGTTAAATAGGTACTTTTAGTACATAATTAAGAGCAATTATTAGTATTTGCAAGTAATACAGAAATGAATTATACATTTACGTATATGTAACTTTAAAGATAAACTTTAATAGCAATGCTACTTTTATTAGCCATCGGCTAATTTTTTTTAGCGGAAAATATTAGCAATTAGCTAATTTATTTAGCAAAAGCTAATTTTTATTACAAGAATTTCTTTAAATAATCAGTAATAGTTTAAAGAAAATCTTTAATTTTAAACTCAAGTTTTCTTAAGTAGCAATACTAGTTTTTACTAGTAGTAAGAGAGCTATTTTTTTATTTTAATTCAGGTTTTATCAGGTTTTTAGAAAGTTCTATCCGTTACACATCACAACCAAAGAGTAACAAGGCTTTTAGTGTAACGCTAAACTAAAAATAGAGTATTTTGTAACGTTTACGAGTTTAACTCTATTCCTTATATAGCTTATATTGTAACGTAGTAACGGATAAATACCTCCTAATTAAGGGGGATAGAAGAAAAGAAAGAGAAATTTAAAGGACTTTTGTAGTTGGCGCATTAAGAGAATAACCGCCAGTTTATTTATTAGTATTTAATATTTCATCTGCTAGTTTTATAGCAAATTTTTTTAATTGCGTTACTGATAATTCTATTTCAAAGTCAAAAGAAGGATTGTTATTATACCTATCTTTTATATTTAATTTTTCTATTATATTTGAATCTACACAAATAGCCTCAATATGAAAATGACAAATACCGTTTCGTATTCGTCTAATAAGGTCTTTTAATTTGTATTCTTTATTATCTGGTAATTTTTTTATAAAGCATTTCTTAAGCCCCCAATGAGGGTAATCATTGAATATATCTTCTAAATTTTTATTAAAAATATCTTGATAAAGAGATTCTCCACTGTGTATTTGACTCGGTAAAGCTAATAAACCCAAACAACAGTTAAGTAGTAATGTTACATCATTCTCCGTTCGTTCCTGTAGGTTATTTAATATATCCTTTGTTCTACTAATAAAATCTATTTTTATATTAGTGTATTCCGTCATCTATTTTCTCCTAAATATATTATTTTGTTATATTAAAATTATATGGTGCTATATAGCCATGATCTCTATTATAAATAATATAGTTACTCCACCATTGCATAATATTTATTCTTTCCTCTAAATGTTTAGCTTTATGAATATAGGCGGCTCTTACATTATTGCGCTCTAGGTGACTCATTTGGCGTTCAATAGCGTCTTCACTAAATAGACCGCTTTCTATTAATGCGCTACATGCAAGTGATCTAAAACCATGCCCGCATATTTCGGTTTTGGTGTCATAACCTACTTTTCTAAGTGCTTCGTTTATGGCATTTTCGGAAATGGGTTTTATACCATTGTAAGTAAATATTAGATCATAGTTGCCTGTTATTTCTTTTAGTTCAGTAAGTAAGGTTACCACTTGCTCTGATAAAGGTACTATATGGGCGGTCATCATCTTCGCCCCTCTATCTGCGAATCTTACTCCCTCGATTGCTTCTCTAGTTTCGGGAATAATCCATACTTTGTTAGTAAAGTCTATTTCATCCCATCGGGCGAACCTTAATTCGCTAGACCTTACAAAAGTATGTAAGGTTATTAGTAAGGCGTATTTAGTAACGGGATAATGGGGATAGCTATATAAGCGTTCGGCTAGTTCTTGTAAGCGGTCAATATTTAAAGCGGGGCGGTGGTCTGCTTTTCTTTCTATATCTAAACCTACTAAGTCAAGGGCAGGGTTAATAGTTATTATTCCTCTAATAACTGCTAATCTCATGATTTTAACTAGGGTTTGCCTTACTGTTTTAGCTACATCAAAATATTGTTGTTTCATTGCTTTTTGAATGGGTTGCATTAAGTCAGTAAAGGTTATAGTTGTAATATCTCTTTTCCCTAAGCTATCTAGTATGTAATTTTCTATTATTCTAGTCATTTTAGCAGTATGTACAGGTTTCCATTTTTTACTATCGGCTGTTTGTTTTAACCATTCCCTTGCTAATGGTTCAAATGTATTTTTATTATCAGTAACTAACTTAACTTTTTGCTTCTCTTGAAAGGGGTCTATCCCTTTAGCTAATAAGCCTTTTATTTCTTCCCTTTTGGCTCTAGCGTCTTTTAATGAGGTACTAGGATAATCGCCTACAGTAATTAATGATTCTCTACCATCAGGCTTATTATATTTAATTTTCCATACCTTACTTCCACTAGGGGCAATGGATAAGAAAAGGCCGCCACCATCAAATAACTTAAGATACTTTTTATTATCCACTTTAGTGTTGTTAATTTTTGTATCTGTTAAGGGGGTTATTAGTCTAGCCATTATTTAAAATCCTTTAAGGGTTAGATTATTTAACCCCTATATTAACCCCTATTATTATAGGCTGTCTATAGCGCTATACACATCCGCCATGATACATTATCCTTATATATCAATTGATATACCTAGCTTTATATATAATCATGGATTAACATAAATAATTGTTCGAGGCTCGTCCGTTGCGCCATTATAAAAAGCCAGTAATGTTAATTACTGGCTTTTTTATTTGTTCTAAATATTTTCTAAAAGTACCAAATATAACCATCTTTAATTCTTTTGATAAATCATTTCATTTAATTTAGATAATATACAATCACCAAAACCACCTTGAGCCTTAAAGTCTTGCCTACAGCTTGTGTACACCCTTGGCTTGTTTGTCCATGCTATTTCAACACCTGTTGCTATGAGTGCATCAATCAGTGCTTGATCTTCACTGCATTTTAAAGGTTGAAAGCCGCCAACACTTAAGTAAGCTTCTGTCGTTAGCCCAAGATTAGCACCATGCACATGACGATGATTTTCTTTATCATTATAATTGTCAAAAAAATCCTGTTTTATAATGGGAGCATATTCACCATATTGTTCCCAATCAGATACTTCTACTGTTCCACAAACTACTGAACTATTTAATGCTAATTGATCTACTAACCATGAGTCAGACACAATTGTATCTGCATCAGTAAACGCTAACCAATTAACTTGTTTCTGAATAAGATAACTTACGCCTACTCTACGAGCCAGTCCAACATTACGAACATTACATATTATATGATCTAATTTGAATTCTTTAACAATATCTAAACTTCCATCAGTGCAACTATCTAATACAATCACTATATGAGTATGTCTATTTAAATCAGGATGATTAATCGCTCGAATAAGGGAGATTAAACAGTTATATAAACGTGCCTCTTCATTATGAACGGGAATTGTAATACCTATCATATATACCTCTTAGTCGCACTTGCACCAACTATCAATTAAAAATAATTTATCTTTATGTGTTAGTTGATGACGAAGATTATGAGTTTGACTTACTAGCTGATGTATGTGTTGTGTATCTTGGAGACGATCATGACAATCAGGTAGCCAATTGCAAAATATTAGCTCACCATCTACCGCTAAAGAATTTACACAGCAACTAATAATTAATTTAAGATCATCATCCGTCAGATAGTAGGCAAACTCACTAACTACAATAAGATCAAACTTTGCTTTAGTATCAGCAGGCCACTGTGCAGGTAAATCTAAGCATCTAAATTCAACATGGCTTTGCTCAGCCAATTTCTCTTTTGCTATTTCCAGTGCAATTGAGGAGAAATCAAAGCCAAGTAAAAAATTACAACGTTTGCTTAGTAACTCTGTGTTAAACCCTGTACCACAACCTAACTCCAATATTTGGTTATAATGTTGTTTAATTAGACAGGCATTAATTAAATGACGTTTACGTTTTTCATACCAGTCATCCTCATTTTGCCAAGGTTTATCGCTAGATTGATATAGCTGATCAAAATACTGTGCATCTAACATCATATAAATACAACCTCATAGGGTCTGGTAAAACGGTCTATAACGTAATAGGGTAAAATAGGGGTAGTGGGTACGTTTTTATCAACAGTTGTTTGACTTTGAAAAGCGAATAAAGCCTCTTTTTTACGCATTTGTAGCGTTTTATCTAACTCTATTACTCTCGCTCTTTGCCAAGGAATACGATTCTCTTTTGGATTAGCCCAATGCCACATCCATATGGGGGTTTGAATTAATGGAATATTGAGCTTATTAGTTACTGTAACGGCTACTTCTGTTACCGCTTCATGGTCTGGATGGCCGTCTAATATCCAAGGGCTAAGCACAATATCATCAATAGTTAATAGGGAAATTAGTTTCTGGCTTAATATTTTCTTATATTTTTGTACTTCACCATCAGGGATTTCTAAGCGCTCAATATCACATTGAATATTCAACAACTGTAATGCTGTATCAGATTCTTTTGGCCTTACCTCTTTTAATTTGGTGGTTGTCCAATACACAGAATTTTGATGGCTTGCTTCTCCATCTGTTACAGCGATAATCAATATAGGAATCTCTATTTGGCTTAATAACGCTAAAATTCCTCCACAAGCTAATACCTCATCATCTGGATGGGGAGCAAGGAGTACTACACGTTGTTTCTGCCCTACTAAATACTGTGCGCTGATAGAGGCTAGTTTTAAACTATCTAACCATTGTTTCCATTCATTTTCAGAAGTGCCTTTTCCAAAAATTAGCCTATCTTCATCTAGAGTTGCCACTGCTCATTACCCCTTGCTAAAACTAGCTCTGCCAAATTAGCTTGATCAAATTCGGCATGACTTTGTCGGATAAAGACAGGGATATCAGCCATTAATTGTGCAAAATCATTATCTAAGCAAAAAGGAACAGCTCCTAATGCCCGCGAAGCACGACATAAAATTTCTTCAGCCGCACTTTCAACCGATAAACGCATTCTAGAAATTTGTTGTAAATGATTACCTTCTGGTTGCATATCAATTGCAATGGCAGTGTCCCGAATTAGACTTAAATTAGCCGCTAATAAACTATCAATTGCTCCTAAATGGGCTAATTTATAGGGATTGGCTTTTTTGTTTGTGTTATTTTTTACATAGTGTGCAACTTTGCATAAAGCCCCATACCAACAGCTCGCAACCCCTGCGGCACCATATATAAATCCTACACGATTTAGGTATTCGTTAGCATTTCCAACAATAGTAGCTTTAGTATCATTAAAGGTAACATTATAACTATTGGTGTTTTTCATACCTACAGCTTGCCAATTACTGGTATCAATACTAATACTGGGATCATCTAACGCTACGGCAACTAAGTATTTTTGCTCTTCAAATAACACACTAACTAGCGCATGAGTGAGACCAACAGCCCCCGAACACCAAGCTTTAGTTCCTGTTATAGATACTTGTTTATTAGCCGCACATTCTGTGGTTTGACTGATTTCAACTTTATAATGCGGAGGCTCTGCGCACCAAACTCCCCATAAACTATCAGTGTTAAAGTTCATAGCATTTAATTCATTTAAGATAGCTTTTGCATCACAATGAGATTCATAAAATTTTGCTAAACTTAAATCTGTAGTTGCCATATGCGCTAGCACTTGCCATCGTTCTAATGTATTCCCTGATGCAGGTAATGGAATATCATCAAGTTTATTAATAACAATATATTTTAGAATTTCTAACGGTGCAGAATTTTTATGTTTTTCAATAATTGTATTCAAACCTTTAATAGTTTCTTCACTAGAAAATTTCATAATGTCTCCCTTTTATAACCAAATATTAAAAACAAATTGCTTGTTTGTTTGATACACTACTTGTTAAGTCTGTTAAATACGTGTCAAACCAATGTTGTGCATCTTTAGCAAGCACTTTTTCATAGAGCAATTTATGACGTTCTTTACGTTCTTGTTTCGGCATTTTTAAAGCTAACACTAATTTTTTGGTGATATTGTCTATATCATAAGAATCAATAAGCAATGCACCCTCTGCAAACTCATTAGCTACCCCTGCATATTTTGATAACACCAATACCCCAGGATTATTAGCATCTTGTGCAGCCACAAATTCTTTGGCTATTAAATTCATACCATCTTTAAAGGAGGTAACTAATCCCACATCCGCTCGATGTAATAAAGCTAATAGTTTCTCTCTTGATACAGCCTTATTAGTGTAGTTAATGGCTGGTTGTGAATTTTTTTGCCATTTTTTATTAATTCTGTTTATTTCGCTTTCAAGCTCATGTCGACAATTTTGATAATCTGGAATATATTCTCGAGTTAGTGCATTAATATGATGTAAAATAACTTTTTCACTTATAGAATTATTGGTTTGTAATAACTTTTCATAAGCCAAAACACAATTAGCTAACCCTTTAATATAATCTAGTCGATCCGCATTAATAATTATTTGATGGTTTGAAGAGTTTAGAGGTAATTTTGGTTGACTGGTGTGGCTTCTTTTAATTGTTTTTTTAATTTTATCTACACATATTCCTACAGGGTAAACTCCAACTTTAATCACAGTTCCTTTGTATAAAATTTCATCTTTATATATAAATACTTCTGAACAACACTGATTTATACAGGATTTAAAAGCATCCAAATCATCCTTTGTTTGGAAACCTAGTAAATCATAACTTAGCATAGCCTCTAATAATTCTTTATATTTGGGTATTGTTCTAAGACCATCTAAATTAGGAAAAGGGATATGTAAGAAAAAACCTAATGAGTTTCTTACGCCTAAATTCCTACATTTTTTAGCTAAGGATAATAAATGATAATCATGAACCCAAACTATATCGTCTACATCTGTAGATAACTGTACAAGCTTAGCAAAACGACAATTAATTTCTTTATAGCTATTATAAGATGAGGGATGGTAATGACATAAATCTGTACGCGAATGAAAAATAGGCCATATGACTTGATTAGCGAACTGACAATAGTATTTGTTGTATTCTACTGCTGATAGTGACATGGTGATAAAATGAGTATTATTTTTTTTATGTACTTTAAAATCTTTGGTGTTGTCACTAATTTCGCCATTCCAACCTATCCAAGTACAAGGTTTGTTTTGAATGGCATCTAACAACCCGTTAACTAAACCACCTGTATTAGGTTGGTCACTCAAAATATTAGGGATACGATTTGAAACAATCACTAAACGACTCATTAAAATAGACCTTTATAGAGAAAAGTACTAAAAAACTAAAAGTTGTGCTAACCAGTCATGTAATTGCTTAGGATTAGCTAACCGTTGCTTTGCACATGTTTCACCTTCCCCTATTTTTATCGAATAGCCCCCTAATTCATTAACTTTTTTAAATGCATACTCATCAGTTACATCATCCCCTATGGCTATAGGAAAACGATTAACAAATGGCTCATCTTCCATAAACTTACTTAAAGCCTTCCCTTTATTAATATTAGAATTCTTAATCTCAAAAACCATCTTCCCTAATAAAATATCTAGATTTTGATAATCGCTTATTATTTCCTGCAAAGCACTAAAAAGCTTTTGTTCAATTGAAGGCATTGCACGGTAGTGAATAGCAATTGAATAACTTTTATCCTCTAACCAAACCTCAGGAAAACGCTTTAGTAAATCCTTTATTTTCGCTGTTACTTGCGCTATATCTTTTTCAAAACAAGCAGCAAAAAAAGTTTTACTCTGTGTTCTCCATTCTGCGCCATGTATGCCTGCTACATATAAACTTTTTAGGGATAGTAAACTATCAATATCTTTAATAGTACGTCCTGTAATAATTGCTAAAGCTCCTTCACAATATAGAGCTAGTTGCTTCAGTAAAAATCTTGTATCAGTTGAAATTAAAACATTACAAGGGTGGTCAACAATAGGTGTTAACGTTCCATCAAAATCCAAAAAAAGAGCTATTTTTTTTGGCTGTGCGTATTGTGTACGTTCTAAAAAATTATTTTGCTGAGTGAGTTTCCAGTGTAAATATGATTCTTTATATCCTATTGACATAGACACTATCACTTAATAAATTAATTGTATTTATACTATGTTATTGATTATTAAGTGTATATAAGACAATGGTAAGAAAACAAAAAGAAAACAGAGTTTTGATTAAGAATTTAATGTTATAAAAAACACGTTAATCAATGAAATGTATGCTGAAAATTTATTAATATCAGATCACTAATTATTTTTATTTTCTAAAGATAAACTGAATATTTGCGCCATCGATATCCCCCCTTTCCTTTAGATTAACGCTTTTGATTACATCTCCTCTTATGCCAAATCGCTCTTGTCCTGCAGCCCCATTAAATAAGTCAGGTAACACACCACCTACGCTATTCTCTGCTTTTGGAAACTCTTTATTAGATGCACCAATATTTCGTTGTTTATTGTTTTGAAGTGGGCTTTTAGTAATAGGAAGCTCTAATGGGCTTAATAGTTGTTGGGTAAGATCCGTTGTTTGAGTTTGTTCTTTATTTTGTTTTGCAGAATGAGGTGTTGATGTTTTGTTAGATAGACTATACGTTACATCCGCATAGACAATAGGTATAAAAAGGCTAAACAATAAAGTAACAAGTTTCTTCGTCATAATAAATACTGCGTTTAATTTAGATAACTCTTTAGTAGTATATTGTGCTGTTTTATTGTTTTTTCAAGCTAAATAATATTACTAATAATTTCATATAGCTAATGGCCACCAGAAGTTCTAAACTTACTTTTAGTAAATGATAGATTACTTAACCAACTGATAATGCTGCCTTACCATAGCATTTAATAAATTCTGCTGGCATGCGCTTAGGCTTACCTGTTGAAAGCTGTATACAGCAAAATTGAGTGTAGGCTTTTAAGATTGTTTGTTGTGTTTGTGAATTTACTAATTGAAATTGGCGACTTATTCTTAGTTTATTATCCATTTCCACGATCCATGTCGCTAATTCTAGTCGATCATTATAATAAGCACTGGCTAGATAATCTATTTCATGGCGAATAACGGCCATTCCCCTGTCTAATTGTCTATAAATATCCATATTTAAACCAAGCGAATTAGAATGTTGCCATGCACAGTCCTCTAACCATTTAACATAGACAGCATTATTAACGTGCTTAAAAGCATCTATGTCTTCTGCTTTGGGTTGAATATCAATAACAAAGGACGGTTCTCTATCCCACATTACTAATTCCGAAAAGCTTGAACCATCGGCAATTTCCAGAACACTTGCTCCACTGCTTCATCAGAAAAATGGCTATAAAGCTTAACTTGCATAGCATCATGGCAACTTTGTAACTGTTCTATGGTTAATTGAGACATTCTTACTAATGCTTCTGCTAATAATTGCTCATCACCAAAAGGGAAAAGTATACCCACATCCTTTACTACTTCTCTACCACCACCACAATCTGAACAAATAATGGGTATATCAGCTGCCATTGCTTCTAGTAACACCATTCCAAAGGGTTCTTTGTCTGAGGTCAGCGCAAATAAATCAAATGCTTTAAAATAATTACGGGCTTGCTCTACTTGCCCTAAGAATAATACATCTTCAGCAATAGCTAATTCTTTTGCTAAGCCTTTGAGCTGATCCGCTAAACGTCCTGTTCCCATAATAGCTACTTGACTATTTTTAGGCAGTTTTGGTCTTGCTATAGCAAAAGCTCTAAGCAAAGTAGCCTGATCTTTATCAGGGTGCAGACGGCCTACATTGCCTACAATCCAAGCATGTTTATCTAAATGTAAAGCATGCCTTGCTTCTATTCGTGATAATAATTTACTACGTACTTGGTCAATATTTATATGATTATAGAGTGTTTCAATTTGATCACTAGGCCAAGATGGTAAGCATTTTTTCAGATCATCTGTAACTGCATTTGATACACCTAATAGAGATAATCTTTTCTTTTGCCAATTAGCAAATAAACGACGTCCCCATCGCTCATAATCACCAAATGCGTGATGAACGCCAATAACAGGTAATGAGGTAGCTAAACAAGCAATCCAAATAGGTTTAAAGCGATGAGCAATGCAAAATTTAAAATCACGAGAAGCTGCAATAGCGCGTAGATCAGTTATGGCTTTAAGTTTTAAGCCACGCACTTGTGCAGAGGTAAAATCCATAAACAGTACTTCATCAGAAGCACATTGCTTTGCCACTTCAGCATTTGGTTTGCCTGTTAAAAATACAGTAGTGACCTTATAGGGTGTACCTTTAAAGAGACTAGCATATTGCCTAGCACAGTCTAAAAAAGGGCCATCATAACCATGACAAAACTGTAATACTCTGGACTCTACCGATCGAGCCATAGAACAGACTCTCCATTCTCAAAAATAAAATTAGTTAAAGTTTAACAGCCTAGCACCGTCTTTTGTAGCTATTCGACACAATTAGTTAACTATCTGTTAATACTTTCCAGAATGCAGGACTGCCTGATGCTTTTTCAATTTCGGCCAATCTCGCATCATGGGCTAGCAACTCCTCATCTTTAGCTTTAATCACCCTTGTTTTTGGGCGATCCATAGGTAATCTTTGTATAGCGGCCGCTTGTCCGCCTGATAGATTAGATTGCGCATTAGCTTCTAAACCTAAATTAGTCTGCCCGCCTGTCATCGTTAGATAAACATCAGCCAATAATTCAGCATCCAATAAAGCGCCATGCAACTCACGTCCTGAGTTATCAACATGATAACGCTTACAAAGTGCATCTAAGCTATTACGTTGCCCTGGATGGCGCTCTCTCGCTAATTGTAAAGAATCCAATACTGAACAGTAGGCTTCCACATTAGCCCTATCAGTTTGTCCTAAAAGTTCAAACTCGTTATTAATAAAGCCAATATCGAACACCGCATTATGAATCACTAATTGAGCATCTTTAATAAACTCATAAAAGTCATTGGCAATATCTTTGAACCTTGGCTTATCAATTAAAAATTCATTAGTAATACCATGAACTTTAATGGCCTCTTCATCAATTTCACGATCAGGCTGTAAATAAACATGAAAATGTCTATTTGTTAAACGTCTATTAATTATTTCTACACAACCAATCTCAATAATTCGATGGCCTTCTGTTACAGGCATACCTGTAGTTTCAGTATCTAATACTACACTTCTCATAGCTACCCTACTTTAACCCACCTAAACTTTCTATTATTTCAGCAACACCACGATTAGCCAATTGATCTGCACGCTCATTACCTATATCACCTGCATGACCTTTTACCCATTGCCAAGTAATATGGTGTTTAACCACTTGTTCATCCAACATCTTCCATAAGTCTGCATTTTTAACAGGTTTTTTATTAGATGTCTGCCAATCTTTTCCTTTCCAACCTGCTAACCACTCTGTAATCCCTTTTTTGACATACTGGGAATCCGTCAGCATACAAACTCTACAAGGTCTTTTTAAAGCGGATAATCCTTTAATTGCTGCTAATAACTCCATACGGTTATTAGTTGTATCCAGTTCCCCACCCCATAATTCTTTTTCGATCCCTTTGTAGAGAAGTAATACTCCCCAACCGCCAGGACCAGGATTACCCTTACAAGCTCCATCTGTATATATTTTAACTATGTCACTCATCTACTCTCACATCATTTCTATTAACCACTGGTATAGGCGCTAAAGCACCTAAAATACTCTTCTTTTTACTTTTTAAAGGTGTAGGCTGAATCATCATTTTGCGGGCGCTAACTATATAAAAACCATTCCCCCACCATTTACGGTGCTGACCTATTGCCTCTAAGCCTACTACCCTATCTTGTACCACAACACTATTTGGCAGACCATAAGCACCTTTCCATGTACGCTCAACATTAAAACCTAATAATCTTAACCAATCTACTAAGCGGCTATAAGTAATACTGTGAGATTTGCTTAATACTCCAAAATAGCAACGCCGATAAATTCCCCAATAACTATAAGGATTAAAACCGACTATTAATATATGTCCTCCTGGCCTTATACAACGTGCAGCTTCTCGTAAGGTGTTATGAGGAGAATAAGCAAAATCTAAAGTATGCTGCAATACAACAGCTTCAACCCCTTCTGTTAGAATTGGCCAAGCATGTTCCTCACAAATAATATCGGCATTAAAACCCTCATAACCTACAGAAACGATTTCATCAACATCTTTTATAGGTTGTACTAGATTATATAATGGTCCTGCTTGTAATAAAAAACGTCCAAAATAATAACTTAGCGCTTGATCAATTAATGGCTTTTCAAGTGATATTAGTCGTTGACCTTTACCGCTGGCAAACCATGACCTAACTGATTGCACATGCTGTTTCATTTGTTGCTGATTGGCTGGAAGTAATTCTGTCATTTATTTAGTCTTAGCTCCTATTACCCACAATATAACAGATTACGCCCTTAAATTATTCATTAATATGCCTTTTTTATAACAAACTTGTAGCTAAAATATTAAAAAATACTTCAAAAAACCACCATAAAAAGTTATCTTCTCTACTATTATTAATTATATGAGTATTAGCCATGTTCGAAGTACAAGCTTTATCTGCCTTTAATGATAACTATATTTGGTTAATTAAGAATAAAGCAACTAAACAGTGTGCAGTAGTAGACCCAGGTGATGCAACACCTGTTCTACAATGGCTAGCTCAAAACCCACAATGGCAACTTACTACCATTCTTATTACACACCATCATCAAGATCACACAGGGGGCATTAACTTATTAAAACAACAAACTACAGCGATTGTTTTAACGCCTAACAATCCCTCTATTCCTCATAGCGATATTATTCTAACTAACAATCAATTAGTTAATATATTAGGTAAAACAGCGCAAATAATTACTGTTCCAGGGCATACCCTTGATCATATCGTTTATTATTTTCCAAAACAGTTAGATGATACTGTCCCTTGGCTTTTTAGTGGTGACACCTTGTTTGCAGGTGGATGTGGACGTGTCTTTGAAGGTACGATGGAACAAATGTACTATTCACTTGAACAGCTAAGGCAACTACCAGACGAAACGCTTATTTATGCTGCTCATGAATATACAGTCAGTAACTTAAAATTTGCTACAGCAGTTGAACCTGAAAATAGCATAATTAAGCAACGTCTTGAACATTGTTTAGCACTCAGAGAAAAACTGCTAAATACACTACCATCTACAATCTCTTTAGAAAAGCAGACCAACCCTTTTTTGCGTTGTGGTTTAGAAAATCTTAGAAAAACCGCTAGCTTCCATATAAAACAAGAGCTTGAATCACCTGTTGAAATATTTACGACCCTAAGAGAATGGAAAAACAATTTTTAAAGGATGAGTTTTATCAAGAAATATTCTGTAAAAACTTGACCTCCTAAATTATGTTTTTTAAAATCGTTGTTTTAGAAGTTTTAAATTTAGGGATATGTTGATGTTGGTTGGCCTAGTAAAATTCTTTAAGCTAAATATAGCATGTAAAACCGCGCTTTTATTTAGTACTTTAGTTGCATTAACATTTATGGCTGGCTGTAGTTCCTCAAAAAACCAACTATCGGATAATAACGCCATAACCCTTTCTCAAGATAAGCATATCATTCTAAAAAGAGGCACTGTTATTCAACAAGGCTTTTATGGTGATGATTTATGGCAAAGAATACGCAACGGTTTTCAACTACAAAATGAATATCATGGCGTTAACAATTCCCGTATAGAGCAGCAACAACGTTTATTAACCTCCAATAAAAAATCCACTGAACAACTATTAGCTAAAGGCAGTCCTTATTTACACTATATTGTTGAACAACTAGAAGCTCGCAATATGCCTTTAGAGCTTGCTTTATTACCAGCTGTAGAAAGTGCTTACAATCCAACGGCCTACTCACACATGAAAGCCGCTGGTCTATGGCAATTTATGCCAAGAACTGGAACACACTTTAACCTTCAACAAACACGTTGGTATGATGGTCGCTTAGATATTATTGCTTCTACGAATGCGGCCTTAGATTATCTACAATATTTACATAATATGTTTAATGATTGGCCTTTAGCACTTGCAGCTTATAACTCTGGCGAAGGTACAGTAAGAAGAGCTATTCAACAAAACCAAAAACTAAATCGACCTACTGACTACTGGAATTTATCATTACCTAACGAAACCATACACTACGTACCTAAATTATTGGCTCTATCTAGAATTGCTTTTTCACCTGATAACTATCAAGTAAATTTGACACCTATTCCTAACCAACCCTACTTTAATAAAATTGAAATTAATCATCAAATTAAGTTAGATACAGTAGCTTCTTTAATAGGCATTGACACTCAAGAACTACAAAACTTAAATGCAGGTTTAAAAGCGCAAGCTGTTATTAACAACGAATGCCCTAAACAATTACTAGTTCCTTCCCATAAAGCTGCTATTTTTAATGATTTACTTGCAGCAGGCAGTATTCCTAATGAAAATATTTCTCTATGGAATAACTACAATATACGTTCAGGTGACACGTTGCTCAGTATTGCAGCTAGACACAACACTAGTGTTAATGAGCTAAGAAGCATTAATAAACTCGCTAGTAATCAGGTTCTAAAAGCAGGACAATCGCTTAAAGTACCAATGGTAGCCAGTTCCTCTACTAACAACAATACATCAGAACAACCTTTAAGAACCATAGTATTGAAAGACAACAGAAAATACACCATTCAAGCAGGTGATAACCTTTGGAGTATTTCACAAAAGAATAATATTAAGTTAGAAAAACTACTAGAACTTAATCAATTAAGTGCTAATGCTTCCATTAAACCAGGTCAACAACTCTATATTACTGATCGGAATTAATGAGATTTGGTCTTGTTAAAGATAGGTTTATCTTTGAATGAGCTATTAACTTTCTTTTATTATTGTTTAAATACTAACGATTAGCATATTAAGATATATTGTTTTGCTATTTTTCCATGTAAGCTATCTAAACTACAATCTTAATCTCACAAACTGTAAATATTACTAAAACATCCATAACAAAAAAGCCAAGCTTAGAGCTTGGCTTTTTATAACTAGGTAACTAATGCTTATTCAGCTTTAGCTTCCACTTCAACCGCTTCTTTCTTCAAAGGACGATCAACTAACTCTACATAAGCCATAGGAGCATTATCACCTTGACGGAAACCGCATTTTAAAATACGGATATAGCCGCCTGGACGAGTAGCATAACGCTTGCCTAATTCATTAAAAAGAATACCTACAGCTTCTTTAGAACGAGTACGGCTAAATGCTAAACGACGGTTAGCAACACTATCTACTTTAGCTAAAGTAATTAACGGTTCAGCAACGCGACGTAATTCTTTTGCTTTAGGTAATGTAGTTTTAATTAATTCATGCTCAAATAACGACACTGCCATGTTTTGGAACATAGCTTTACGATGAGAGCTTGTACGGTTTAAATGGCGACCACTTTTACGATGACGCATGGTTGTAATTCCTTACCAAATATACACTCGGTGGTGATTATGATCAGCCAAAAGACCGATCATCTTTCTTAATACTTGCCGGCGGCCAATTATCTAGGCGCATACCTAGCGATAGACCACGAGAAGCTAAAACATCTTTAATTTCTGTTAAAGATTTTTTACCTAAATTCGGCGTTTTCAATAATTCTACTTCGGTGCGTTGAATCAAATCACCAATATAGTAAATATTCTCTGCTTTCAAGCAATTAGCTGAACGTACTGTCAACTCTAAATCATCAACTGGACGAAGTAGAATTGGATCAATTTCATCTTCAGGCTCATCAACTATCGTTTCGATTTCACTTTGTAAATCAACAAACGCAGCTAATTGATGTTGAAGAATAGTCGCAGCACGACGAATTGCTTCTTCAGGATCTAAAGTACCATTGGTTTCTAAATCAAGCACTAACTTATCCAAGTTTGTACGTTGTTCCACACGAGCATTTTCTACTACGTAAGAAACACGACGCACTGGACTAAAAGTAGCATCTAATTGTAGGCGACCTATCGCTCTTGTTTCATCATCTGAAGCACGAGCATCAGCAGGTACATAACCACGACCACGAGCAATCTTTAATCTCATATTCAATGCACCTTTATTAGATAAATGGGCAATGATATGATCTGGATTAACGATCTCTACATCATGTTCTAATTGAATGTCTGCTGCAGTCACTACACCTTCACCCTTTTTAGAAAGAGTTAAAGTTACTTCGTCACGGCCATGCAACTTAACCGCTAAACCTTTTAGGTTTAACAATATTTCAATTACATCCTCTTGCACACCTTCAATAGTGCTGTACTCATGGAGCACACCATCAATTTCGGCTTCAATTACAGCGCAACCTGGCATAGAAGAAAGCAGGATACGGCGTAATGCATTACCTAATGTGTGACCAAACCCACGCTCAAGAGGCTCTAAAGTGATCTTAGCGCGAGTTGTACTGATATCCTCAACATCAATATGTCGAGGAGTCAGAAAATCATTTAGCATACTATGCATGGTAGCACCTTTAATTTAGCAATTACTTGGAGTAAAGCTCAACGATCAGGTTTTCATTGATGTCAGCTGGTAAATCGCTACGCTCAGGAACGCTCTTGAAGACGCCTTCTTTTTTGTTAGCATCTACTTCAACCCATGCTACAAAACCACGAGAAGAGTTCAATTCTAATGCTTGAGCAATACGTAGTTGATTCTTACATTTTTCACGAACGGCTACTACATCACCTGCTTTCACTTGGTATGATGGAATATTAACTACTTGACCGTTCACAGTAATAGATTTGTGTGATACTAACTGACGTGCTTCAGCACGAGTAGCACCAAATCCCATACGGAATACTACGTTATCTAAACGACACTCAAGAATTTGCAATAAGTTTTCACCTGTTGCACCTTTACGGCGAGCTGCTTCTTTATAGTAACCGCTGAACTGACGCTCTAATACACCATAAATACGGCGTACTTTTTGTTTTTCACGAAGCTGTAAACCATAGTCAGATAAACGTCCACGACGTTGACCATGTTGACCAGGTGCAGTTTCCATATTACATTTTGATTCTAACGCACGTGAACCGCTCTTTAAGAAAAGATCTGTACCTTCACGACGAGACAGTTTACATTTGGGACCAATATAACGAGCCATTTTTCACTGCCTCCTTAAACGCGACGTTTCTTAGGTGGACGACATCCATTATGCGGAATAGGCGTCACATCAGTAATGCTAGCGATCTTATAACCACAAGCGTTAAGTGCACGAACGGCAGACTCACGACCAGGGCCAGGACCTTTAACATTTACTTCAAGATTCTTTAAACCATACTCTAATGCTGCTTGACCAGCACGTTCTGCCGCTACTTGAGCAGCAAATGGAGTACTTTTACGAGAACCACGGAAACCAGAACCACCAGCAGTAGCCCAAGAAAGAGCATTACCTTGACGGTCAGTAATAGTTACAATGGTATTATTAAAAGAAGCATGGATATGGGCGATCCCATCAACCACCGTCTTTTTGACTTTTTTACGAGTACGAGCAGCAGGTTTTGCCATAATAATTAAATCCTATAGTAGACAATTACTTGCGAATTGGCTTGCGTGGTCCCTTACGGGTACGAGCATTCGTTTTAGTACGTTGACCATGAACAGGTAAACCACGACGGTGACGCAGGCCACGGTAGCAACCTAAATCCATCAAACGCTTAATGTTCATATTAACTTCACGACGTAAGTCACCTTCAGTCGTAAATTTAGCCACTTCACCACGAAGCTGTTCAAGCTGCTCTTCTGAAAGATCTTTGATCTTCGTAGCTGGATTAATACCAGCCGCCGCACAAATTTGATGTGCAGTTACGCGACCTACACCATAAATGTAAGTCAACGAGATAACAGTATGTTTGTTATCTGGAATGTTTACGCCTGCAATACGGGCCATTCATTAAACTCCATTTGACAGCTATTTTCACCTTGGAAGTCAGGTATAAGGTATAAAATATTATTGCTGTAGTTAAAAAATAACTCAGTAGCACACTAGCTACTGAGAATCACTATAAATGCACAATCAACCCTGACGTTGTTTGTGACGAGGTTCTGCACTACAAATTACTCGCACAATACCATTGCGACGAATAATCTTACAATTGCGGCATAATTTCTTTACCGATGCACGGACTTTCATCAGTAGCTCCCCAAACCTTATGACCTACGATCTACCATAGGTTTTCAGATTAGATTTTTTCATTAGAGAGTCATATTGATGAGATACTAGGTGCGATTGTACTTGAGCCATAAAGTCCATCACAACTACTACTACGATCAATAAAGACGTCCCACCTAAATAAAATGGCAAACCAATTTTTGAAATCAAAAACTGAGGTAATAAACATACCGCCGCCATATAAATTGCTCCAAACAAAGTCAAACGTGTTAACACGCCATCAATGTAACGAGCAGTGTGCTCACCAGGACGAATACCAGGAATAAAAGCACCAGACTTTTTCAGATTTTCTGCTACATCTTTTGGATTAAATACCAATGCAGTATAGAAGAAACAGAAAAATATAATACCAGCAATAAACAACAATATATAAAGTGGCTGATTAGGTGCTAACAACTGTGCTACAGAACCTAGCCACCCTAAACCTTCAGCTTTACCAAACCACTGTGCTATAGATGCAGGGAATAATAAAATACTACTCGCAAAAATAGCAGGAATAACCCCAGCCATATTTACTTTTAAAGGTAAATGACTGGTTTGTTTAGCAAAGTTTTTATAACCTTGTTGTTGGCGTCTAGCATAGCTAATTTCAATACGACGTTGCCCACGTTCAACAAATACCACGAAAGCCACAATTGCAATAATCAATACACCAACCACAAGTAAGGTTGCAAATGATCTAAAGTAGTCACCTGTTTCATTAGAAGCAGCTAAAGAATGAACAATTGCACTAGGAATACCAGCCACAATACCAGCGAAAATTAGCATGGAAATACCATTACCAACACCACGCTCAGTAATTTGTTCACCCAACCACATTAAAAACATTGAACCAGCAACAAAAGTCGTTACTGCAATAAAAAAGAAGGAAAAGGCTGTGCTAAAAGTAACACCTTGGCTAGCCAAACCTAATGACATACCAATGGCCTGAACAATCGCTAAAAACAACGCACCATAACGCGTATACTGAGTTATTTTACGACGGCCAGCTTCACCTTCTTTACGTAGTTGTTCTAACGAAGGAACTACGGCAGTCATGAGCTGCATGATAATTGATGCCGAAATATAGGGCATAATACCCAAGGCAAAAATACTCATACGCTCAAGAGAACCACCCGAGAACATATTGAATAAGTCAAAGATCGTCCCTCCTTGTTGCTGGAATAGAATCTTTAATTGATCAGGATTAATTCCAGGAACAGGTATATGAGCACCTATTCGATAAACAATAATTGCTAGAAATAGAAACTTTAACCGAGTATATAACTCAGTTAAGCCACCACCTGCAAATGAAGAGAGCGCGTTTTGCTTAGCCATTTAGTCCTCGAACTTACCACCAGCAGCTTCCACAGCTTCCCGCGCACCTTTGGTAGCAGGAATACCTTTTAATGTAAATGCACTTGCCACTTTACCAGATAACACTAATTTAACGCGCTTAACACTATAGTTAATCACATTAGCTTCTTTTAAAGTTTGTAGTGTTACTACATCAGCTTTTACTTTAGCTAATTCAGAAGTACGCACCTCTGCACGATCTAAAGCTTTTTGTGAAACGAAGCCGAATTTTGGTAAACGACGGTGTAAAGGCATTTGTCCGCCTTCAAAACCTGGAGCAACGCCACCACCAGTACGAGAAGTCACACCTTTATGACCACGACCAGCTGTTTTACCTAAACCACTACCAATACCACGACCAACACGTAATTTAGCTTTACGTGCGCCTGGAGCACTAGCGATTTCATTTAAAAATAGGGCCATTATTAATCCTCCACTCTTAGAAGGTAATAAGCCTTATTGATCATGCCACGGTTTTCTGGAGTATCTAATACTTCAACAGTGTGACCAATACGACGTAGACCTAACCCTTTAACACAAGCTTTATGGTTCGCTAAACGACCATTAGTACTTTTGATAAGAGTTACTTTTACTTTGTTAGCAGTAGCCATGATTATAGAATCTCCTCTACTGTTTTACCGCGCTTAGTAGCTACAGCATCAGGAGACTGCATATCTCTTAAACCTTTAAAAGTTGCATACACAACGTTTACAGGATTAGTAGAACCATAGCACTTAGCTAATACGTTTTGTACACCTGCTACTTCTAATACAGCACGCATAGCACCACCAGCGATGATACCAGTACCTTCAGAGGCTGGCTGCATGTAAACTTTAGAAGCACCGTGTACTGATTTAATTGGATACTGTAAAGTAGTGCCATTTAAATCAACTTGAATCATATTGCGACGTGCGGCTTCCATTGCTTTTTGGATAGCGGCTGGTACTTCACGTGATTTACCACGACCAAAACCAACACGACCTTTACCATCACCTACTACAGTTAATGCAGTAAAAGTAAAGATACGACCACCTTTAACAGTTTTAGCCACACGATTTACTTGAACTAACTTCTCAATGTAACCTTCGTCGCGGCTTTCTTTCTCTTCGCGATTATCGCGATCTCGTCTTTGCTCTGCCATAATTTAGAACTCCAACCCGCCTTCACGAGCAGCATCAGCTAACGCCTTCACGCGACCATGATATTTAAAACCTGAACGGTCAAAGGCTAGTTTGGTTACACCAGCAGCTTTAGCACGAGTCGCAATTAATTGACCTACTTTTTTAGCTGCCTCAATATTACCTGTTGCACCATCACGCAATTCTTTATCCAGCGTAGAAGCACAAGCTAATACTTTGCCACCATCAGCTGCAATAACCTGCGCATAAATATGCTGGGAAGAGCGGTACACGCAGAGACGTACAACTTCCAGCTCGCGCATTCTTAAACGTGCTTGACGTGCACGGCGCAAACGAGTTTCTTTTTTGTCGCTCATTTTCTATGTCCTACTTCTTCTTAGCTTCTTTACGATGGACAGTTTCATCTGCATAACGCACACCTTTACCTTTATATGGCTCTGGTGGACGGAAACCGCGAACTTCAGCTGCTACTTGTCCAACTAATTGTTTATCGATACCTTTAATCAAAATTTCAGTTTGAGTAGGCGTTTCTGCAGTGACACCTGCAGGTAATTGGTAATCGATTGGATGCGAAAAACCTAAAGTTAAGTTTAATACTTGACCTTTAGCTTGAGCTCTGTAACCAACACCATTTAATAATAGCTTACGCTCAAAGCCTTGGCTAACACCTAACACCATGTTATTAACTAAGGCGCGAGTAGTACCAGACATTGCTTTCACTTTAAGTTCAGCATTTTCACGTAAGGCAAATTTTAATTCAGAACCATCCTGTGTAATTTCTACGGCAGGATGAATTTTCATTTCTAAAGTACCTTTTGGGCCTTTAACTGAAAATTGATCTCCAGCGATTTTAACTTCAACCCCTGCTGGAATAGTAACGGGATTCTTAGCAACGCGTGACATGGCTAACTCCCCTTAGAATACTGTACAAAGTACTTCGCCACCAACACCGGCAGCGCGAGCAGCACGATCAGTCATCACACCTTTATTGGTAGAGATGATAGATACACCTAGACCACCACGTACTTTTGGCAGCTCAGAAGCTGACTTGTAGTTACGTAAGCCTGGACGACTAGCTCTTTTAAGTTCTTCAATAACGGGACGACCTTCGAAATATTTTAATTCGATAGTCAACTCGGGTTTTACGCTTTCACTAACTGAGTACCCTTGAATGTAACCTTCGTCTTGAAGAACTTTGGCTACAGCCACCTTTAATTTAGAGGATGGCATGCTTACAACTGACTTTTCAGCCATTTGGGCATTACGGATACGGGTTAGCATATCAGCTAACGGGTCCTGCATACTCATGGGCTATTTTTACTCCTAAAAATATAAAAGAACCTATTTTTATTATTTAAATCAATATAAATAGGCTACGAAACGCCAAAATGCTCCTCACAGAGATTCGGCGAGCCGAGTATTTTAACGACACAAAAAAAATAAGTCAAGCTATAAAGCTTGACTTATCTTATTTACAACTTAATTACTGAGTAATTACCAGCTAGCTTTCACTAAACCTGGCACATCACCACGCATTGCTGCTTCACGTAACTTGTTACGACCTAAACCGAACTTACGGTATACACCATGTGGACGGCCAGTGATGCGGCAACGGTTACGAATACGTGATTTACTAGCATCACGAGGTTGTTTTTGTAAAGCAACTTGTGCTTCCCAACGCTCTTCATCAGTAGATTTTGGGTTAACAATAATTGCTTTTAAAGCAGCACGCTTTGCAGCGTATTTAGCAACCGTTTGTTGACGTTTCAATTCACGGTTTTTCATGCTCATTTTAGCCATTGTCTAACTCCTAGTTACGGAATGGGAAGTTAAATGCACGTAATAATGCACGTCCTTCTTCATCCGTACGCGCTGTAGTGGTTACAGTAATATCTAAACCACGTAAAGCATCAATTTTATCGTAATCAATTTCTGGGAAAATGATTTGTTCTTTTACGCCCATGCTGTAATTTCCACGTCCGTCAAAAGACTTGGCATTTAAGCCACGGAAATCACGTACACGTGGTAAAGAGATCGAAATCAAACGATCCAAAAACTCATACATACGATCACGACGTAAAGTAACCTTGATACCAATTGGCCAACCTTCACGAACCTTGAAACCCGCAATTGATTTACGCGCTTTAGTAACCACTGCTTTTTGACCTGTGATTTTCTCAAGATCAGCTAAAGCATTTTCAATTACTTTTTTATCGCCAATTGCTTCACCAAGACCCATGTTAAGGGTGATTTTGGTAATGCGAGGAACTTCCATCACATTAGCTAATTTTAATTCGTCCTTTAACTTAGGAAGAATTTGTTCTTTGTAAACTTTTTCTAGACGTGCCATGGTTATTTACCTTCCTTCTCAAGCGTCAATCGGTTGTTGATTGGACTTGAAGATACGAACCTTAACACCATCTTCAAATTTAAAACCTACGCGATCTGCTTTGCTAGTTTCTGAATTGAAAATAGCAACATTCGAGATATGCAAAGGTGCTTCTTTCTCAACAATACCGCCTTGAGTACCAGCTTGTGGATTAGGCTTAGTATGGCGTTTAACCATATTAATACCACTTACAATCACACGATCATCAGCAAGCACTTTAACGATACGGCCGCGCTTACCTTTATCTTTACCGGCGATGACGATAATTTCGTCATCTCGACGAATCTTCTTCATAGCGCCTCTCCTTACAACACTTCTGGAGCAAGTGAGACGATTTTCATAAACTTCTCAGTACGAAGTTCACGAGTTACTGGTCCAAAGATACGGGTACCAATCGGCTCTTGCTTATTGTTTAATAACACAGCTGCGTTATCATCAAAACGGATTAAAGAACCATCCTGACGACGAACACCATGACGAGTACGTACAACTACCGCAGTCATCACTTGCCCTTTTTTAACTTTACCACGTGGGATGGCTTCTTTCACAGCTACCTTAATGATGTCACCCACAGCAGCATAACGACGGTGAGAACCACCTAATACTTTAATGCACATCACACGACGTGCACCACTGTTATCTGCCACATCTAGCATTGATTGAGTCTGAATCATATATTTTCTCCGACCCTCTTACACTGCGTCCGCACGTTCAACAACTTCCACCAATGTCCAAGCTTTAGTCTTGGATAGTGGACGCGTTTCACGAATGGTAACTGTGTCGCCAATGCGACATTGATTAGTCTCATCGTGCGCATGTAATTTAGTAGAACGTTTAACATACTTACCATAGATTGGGTGTTTTACACGACGCTCAATCAATACAGTAATTGTTTTGTCCATTTTATCGCTAGTCACACGACCCATAAGCGTGCGAACGGTTTTTTGAGCTTCAGCCATAATCACTTACCTGCCTGCTTCTGCTTCGCGGTCAACTCGGTTTTAAGGCGAGCGATATCACGTTTAACCTGTTTGAGCAAGTGAACTTGACCTAACTGACCAGTCGCTTTTTGCATACGCAAATTAAACTGATCACGCAATAAGCCCATGATTTGCTCGTTAATTTGTTCTACGGAAAGATTCCGTACTTCTTCACGTCTTTGTTTTAATTTCATTACATCACCGTCCGCTTAACAAAAGAGGTGGGAATAGGAAGTTTAGCTGCAGCAAGTGCAAAAGCTTCACGGGCTAATACTTCTGAAACGCCTTCAATTTCGTAAAGAACTTTACCAGGTTGAATTTGTGCTACCCAGTATTCTACGCCACCTTTACCTTTACCCATACGAACCTCTAAAGGTTTCTTGGTAATTGGCTTATCAGGAAACACACGAATCCAGATTTTACCACCACGCTTAACGTGACGTGTGAGAGCACGACGTGCTGCTTCGATTTGACGAGCAGTTAAACGACCGCGTCCAGTAGCTTTCAGCGCGTACTCGCCAAAACTCACTTTGCTACCGCGATGAGCAAGACCACGGTTATGACCCGTCATCTGCTTTCTAAATTTTGTACGCTTTGGTTGTAACATTTGGCGTACCCCTTACTTAGCAGCTTTTTTACGAGATGTAGGTGCTGGTTTAGTTTCTTCTAATTGGCCACCGATAACTTCGCCTTTGAAGATCCAAACTTTAACACCGATTACACCATAAGTAGTGTGTGCTTCATAGGTTGCATAATCGATATCTGCACGAAGTGTATGTAAAGGAACACGGCCTTCACGATACCATTCGCTACGAGCGATTTCTGCACCACCTAAGCGACCGCTTACCTGAATCTTGATACCTTTAGCACCAAGACGCATTGCGCTCTGTACCGCACGTTTCATTGCACGACGGAACATAACACGACGCTCTAACTGCTGGGCAACACCTTGTGCTACTAACATTGCGTCTAATTCTGGTTTACGAATTTCTTCAATATTAATATGAACGGGAACACCCATTTGTTTGGTCAGGTCCTGACGTAACTTTTCCACATCTTCACCTTTTTTCCCAATAACAATACCAGGACGTGCAGTGTGAATAGTAATACGTGCACTTTGAGCTGGACGAGCAATGTCGATTCGGCTCACGGACGCGTTTTTTAATTTATCTTGGAGATAACCACGAACTTTCAAGTCAGTATTTAGATAATCCGCATAGTTTTTGCGGTCTGCATACCAAACAGAAGTGTGCTCCTTTACGATTCCTAGGCGTATGCCAGTAGGATGTACTTTCTGACCCATCTGATCGACTCCGTTACTTTTCGATAACTTTAACAGTGATATGACAAGACCGTTTAACAATACGATCAGCACGACCTTTTGCACGAGGAAGCATACGTTTTAAAGAACGCCCTTCGTCCACATAAACAGCATGAATTTTCAGGTCATCAATGTCAAAGCCCTTATTTTGTTCAGCATTTGCAATCGCTGACTCAAGCACTTTCTTAAATAACGGAGCAGCTTTTTTACTGCTGAACGTTAGTAAATTAAGTGCAGTGCCAATCTCCTTCCCACGAATTTGATCAGCTACTAAGCGAGCTTTCTGAGCAGAAATACGAGCACCTGATAATTTCGCAGATACTATCTTATCTTTGTCTTCTTTCATTATGCTCACCTATTAACGCTTGGCTTTCTTATCTGCCGCGTGACCACGATATGTACGGGTAGCAGCAAACTCGCCTAATTTATGGCCAACCATATCTTCATTCACAAGTACTGGTACGTGTTGACGACCATTGTGAACAGCGATAGTTAAACCTACCATTTGTGGCAATATCATAGAACGACGTGACCAAGTTTTAATTGGTTTACGATCATTCTTTTCAACAGCCGTTTCGATCTTCTTCAATAGGTGAAGATCGATAAAAGGACCTTTCTTTAACGAACGTGGCATTATCGTATCCTCACTTATTTACGACGACGGACAATCATATTGTCAGTACGTTTATTAGTACGAGTTTTCTTACCTTTGGTTTTGATACCCCAAGGCGTAACTGGGTGACGACCACCAGAAGTACGACCTTCACCACCACCATGTGGATGGTCTACCGGGTTCATTGCCACACCACGTACTGTAGGACGAATACCACGCCAGCGGCTTGCACCAGCCTTACCTAATGAACGTAAGCTATGTTCACCATTTGATACTTCACCTAAGGTAGCACGACATTCTGATAAGATTTTACGCATTTCGCCAGAACGTAAACGTACAGTTACATAAGCACCTTCACGGGCAACTAACTGTACAGAAGCACCCGCAGAACGAGCAATTTGTGCACCTTTACCAGGTTTCATTTCGATACAGTGAATCGTACTACCTACTGGGATATTACGTAATGGTAATGTATTACCCGCTTTAATTGGTGCATGAGCACCAGCGATTATTTGATCGCCAGCTTTAACACCTTTAGGCGCAATAATATAACGACGTTCACCATCTGCATATTTCAATAAAGCGATATGTGCAGTACGGTTTGGATCGTATTCAATACGCTCTACAACCGCTGGAATACCATCTTTATCATTGCGACGGAAATCAACTAAACGGTAATGTTGCTTATGTCCACCACCAATATGGCGCGTAGTGATACGACCATTATTGTTACGACCACCAGACTTAGACTTTTTCTCAAGTAATGGTGCATATGGAGCACCTTTGTGTAACTCAGGAGTTACTACTTTAACTACGAAACGACGTCCTGCTGAGGTCGGTTTGCATTTAACTATAGCCATGGATGCACCCTACCTTATTTATCTTGAGCAGCTAATGATTCAATAACACTGCCTGGCTTAAGAACAACGTAGGCTTTTTTCCAATCGCTTTCTTTACCTTTTGCAAAACGAATACGTTTTGAAGTTTTACCAGACATTTCTCTTTTGACCTTACCTTTAACATTTAAGGTCATCACTTTAGCTACTTCAACTTTGAATAGTTTTTCAACTGCTTCTTTGATCTCAACTTTATTAGCAGTAGCAGCTACTTTAAAAGCAATGCGATCTTGACCGCCTTCTTCTAAAATAAGTTCTGACTTCTCAGTATGGAGAGGGGCAAGAAGAACCTTGTATAAACGAGCTTGTTCAAAACTCATGCCAATACCTCCTCAATTTTCTTAATAGCAGGTACAGTAATCAATACCTTTTCATAAGCAATTAAACTGACAGGATCAGAACCACTTGCTTCTACATAATCTACATGAGGTAGGTTACGAGCTGCTAACCATAGGTTAGTATCAAAAGCATCAGTTATGATTAATACATCTTTTAACTCTAATGCTTGCAGTTTATTCACTAATTCTTTAGTTTTTGGCGCATCAACAGCAAAATTTTCAACCACTACTAAACGATCAGTACGCGCAAGTTCAGATAAAATTGAACGAATCGCTGCACGATACATTTTGCGGTTAATTTTTTGTGAATGATCTTGTGGCTTAGCTGCAAAAGTAGTACCACCGCTACGCCAGATTGGGCTACGAGTAGATCCAGCACGTGCGCGACCAGTACCTTTTTGACGCCAAGGTTTTTTACCACCACCAGATACTTCGGCACGTGTTTTTTGCGCGCGAGTTCCTTGACGACCAGCAGCCATATAAGCTACCACGGCTTGGTGGATTAATGTTTCATTGTACTTTGCATCGAACACAGCTTGATTAACTTCGATAGCTTGCGCACCATTTACATTTAATTGCATTCTTTATTCCCCCTTAACCGCGAGCTTTAACAGCAGGACGTACGATCACATCACTACCAGTAGCACCAGGAACAGCTCCTTTCACTAATAGTAAGTTGCGCTCAACGTCAACACGAACGATTTGTAGGGACTGCACAGTAACGCGCTCAGCACCTAAGTGACCAGACATTTTCTTACCTTTGAAAACACGACCAGGAGTCTGACACTGACCGATAGAGCCTGGCACACGGTGAGACACTGAGTTACCATGCGTATTGTCTTGACCACGGAAATTCCAACGCTTAATAGTACCAGCAAATCCTTTACCTTTAGATTGACCAGTTACGTCAACCATTTGACCAGCTTCGAACATATCAACTTTAAGTTCGTCACCAGCTTGGTATTCGCCATCTTCTAAACGGAATTCTAAAACGCCACGACCAGCAGCTACTTTAGCTTTAGCAAAGTGACCAGCTTGTGGCTTGGAAACGCGAGAAGTACGACGCTCACCTACTGTAACTTGTACAGCACGGTAGCCATCAGTTTCTTCTGATTTGAATTGAGTAACTCGATTTGGTTCCACTTCAATAACAGTAACTGGAATCGAGATACCTTCTTCGGTAAAAATGCGAGTCATACCGCATTTACGACCGATAACACCAATTGTCATATTTATACCTCTATAAGTGTACGGGGCTTTCACCCGCTATGGCCGCCCATTTCAGAGCGTTACACGACTAAGGAAATAACCTTAGCCGAGGCTGATTTGCACTTCTACACCAGCTGCAAGATCAAGCTTCATTAACGCATCAACTGTTTTATCAGTTGGTTGCACGATATCTAATACTCTTTTATGAGTACGAATTTCATATTGATCACGCGCGTCTTTATTAACGTGCGGAGAAATCAATACAGTAAATCTCTCTTTACGAGTTGGTAATGGTATTGGACCACGAACTTGAGCCCCAGTACGTTTCGCAGTATCTACGATTTCCTGAGTTGATTGATCGATCAAGCGGTGATCAAATGCCTTTAACCGAATACGAATTTGTTGGTTTTGCATGTTGACCTCAGACTCTAATAACTTTCAACAGGCGGACTATGCCCACTGAAAAGAGGCGCAATTCTACGGTGTGTTAAGTACAGTGTCAATCATTAATCGCTTTTTATTTGAGCATCTTAATGTTCATTCATCTACTGTTAAATAATGAACCTAAGCCATATAGGTATCTATAGAAAGATTAACCACACTATCTTGTAGAAATAATTTGTTACATATTTATAAAATATAAATTATTTACTAACCACTTAACAACTGTTCAGTAATTTCTTGGATTAATGTTTGATTAATAGAACAAAGTACAGAACAATCTAACAATCCTTGCTCTCTATAATTATTCAATGTCTTACCCTCAAGCACTAAATACTCTTTACCTGAGTTACGCTCATATATACGTAATCTGGGATTAGCACAATCAAGCCACGCATCTATCATATAAATCATAGCTTATCCTCACTAGTAAACAAACTTTAAATGAGAATAATTATTATTAATATTTAAATCAGGTATTATTTTATAATAAGTGTAAAAAATGATCTAGCTTAATTTATTATAGAAAGGGTTTAATTAGATTTTTAATAATCTTAAAAAGCTAGTTTACTAATATAGTTATAACACCAAAAAATGAACTCGCTTGAACTCACTAAGAAATTATAGAAATTTAATTTTCCATAGCTTTTTAAATTACTATTAATATGTTCTAGCCACAGAAAACTCTGTTAAATCAATCAGAGCTGATTTATAAGTACTATCTGGTAAAATAGCTAAATAATTAATTGCTTTAGCAGCATAATCCCTTGCCAATTGCGCAGTATAATCTAGAGCACCTGTTTCTTGCACAATTTGATTAATCAACTCTAATTGGTCAGTGCCACCTTTTTGAATAGCTCTACGAACAATTGCTGATTGTTCTGCATTACCATGCTTCATTGCATAGATAAGCGGTAAGGTAGGTTTACCCTCTGCTAAGTCATCACCAACATTTTTACCAAGATCATCAGTACTGCCACGATAATCCAATAAATCATCTACTAATTGGAAAGCAATACCTAACGCATCACCAAAACAACGTAATGCTTCACATTGTTCGGGAGTTGCTTTAGCTAATACGCCTGCACTATGGGTGGAGGCCTCAAATAACATGGCTGTTTTTCCGCGGATCACTTGCATATAGATTTCTTCAGTGGTGCTAGCGTCACGCACACGGGATAACTGCAATACTTCACCTTCTGCAATAATTCGAGTAGCATGGGAAATTACTTGCATAATATGCATAGAATCTAACTTAACCATCATTTCAAAGGCGCGAGTATATAAAAAATCACCGACTAATACGCTGGGGGCATTTCCCCAAATAGCATTAGCCGTCGAACGACCACGACGTAAACCAGAAGCATCCACCACATCATCATGCAATAAAGTGGAAGTATGAATAAACTCGATAAGCCCTGCTAATAAACAAAGATCGTCACTCTTTTTACCTACTGCATTACCCGCTAATAATACTAATAGAGGACGCAAACGTTTCCCGCCAGCCGAAATAATATATTCTGCGATTTGTTCAACTAAAGGCACATCAGATACTAGTTGACGACGTATAATATCATCGACTCTAGCAAAATCCTCAGCAATAACCTGATAAAAACTTTGAGTTTTGGTTTGAACAGTCACTCTATATATTCCTTAAAAATATTGTGCGTAATGCTAGGTGGGCAACTAGCAAGTGTCAAGTATTTATGCTAGATAAATAGTATTGATAGACTGCTTATAATAAAGTCTAGTTATCACTATAAGCTCTTAATAGGTTGTATTCGTCTCTAGCATCTTCATCAACAACTACTGAACCTATAGACTCACAAGGATGTACATTTGAACCTCTCTTCTTTATACCTGAAATCCAATATTCCTCACCAGTTTCGAGATCATTATAATTTTCGTTTACTCCTTTACCCTTATTGCTAACAAATGCTTTACCTTTGTAATAAATAGTTTTGCCAGTCTTTGAAAAACTCACCCAACCAGTACATGCGTTAGCATCATTAATTAAGCCTTCCTTATTTTCTATATACATAACACGTTTGGTTTGCCCTAAGGTAAGTTGATTAGATTTCATAACAAGTTCCTTTAATAAACTAATCTTTTATAAATATATAGTTTGGGTATATTTTAACTATATACTAGACTCTATCTTAAAAAATCCCTATGTCTTTATGGTTGTTTATACGGCAAAACTATAATAATTTATAAATCCACTTGATTAGTTATAATAAGCAGAGTAAAATTCCAGCCCCTGAATTCCCTCAGGTAACTACCTGTCACGCAATAGCTTAGTGTTTTCCAGCACTTAGCAGCCATGCCAGACCAATTATACTGATGATAAAGCGTCGGGTGAGCAGGACTAACGGAGATTATTTTAAATGTATGCAGTAATTGTAACTGGCGGCAAACAATACAAAGTCGCTGAAGGTGAATACCTTAAAGTTGAAAAACTAGAAGTTCCTACTGGTGAAACTATCACTATTGATAAAGTACTTTTAGTTGCTAATGGTGAACAAGTTAATATTGGTGCCCCTGTAGTAGAAGGCGCTAAAGTTACCGCTGAAGTGATCAGCCAAGGTCGTCACGACAAAGTAAGAATTATTAAATTCCGTCGTCGTAAGCACCACATGAAACGTCAGGGTCACCGTCAATGGTACACTGAAATCAAGATTACTGGTATTTCTGCCTAAGACCTTTTTGAGGAGTATATAACTCATGGCACATAAGAAAGCTGGCGGTTCTACCCGCAACGGTCGTGATTCCGAATCCAAACGACTAGGTGTTAAATTATTTGGTGGACAAACTGTAAAAGCAGGTAACATCCTTGTTCGTCAACGTGGTACACAATTCCACCCAGGTTATGGTGTTGGTATTGGTAAAGACCATACTTTATTTGCTAAAGTAGATGGTGTTGTTAAGTTTGAAGTGAAAGGTCAATTTGGCCGTCGTTATGTGAGCATTGTAGCTGCATAAGTTCATTCTTTAAAAAAACCCTGTCTTTGGCAGGGTTTTTTTGTCTTTAGCTCAAGAAAATTTCTCTGCTAACTTGCAAACCCTCCATAACTAATTAAACTAATAAGCAAGCTAATTAAAAGTCCGTCGCGAGACGAAGGTAAATTATGAAATTTGTTGATGAAGTGTCTATTCATGTACAAGCTGGTGATGGCGGCAATGGTTGCATGAGCTTTAGACGAGAAAAATTTATTGAGAAAGGCGGCCCCAATGGTGGTGATGGTGGTGATGGCGGTTCTGTTTATCTAGAAGCCGCTGCTAACCTAAATACCTTAGTTGACTACCGTTACACTCGTCGCTTTCAGGCACAACGTGGGCAAAATGGCGGTAGCACTGATTGTACGGGCGCTAAGGGTGAGGATTTGATTCTACCAGTACCTATTGGTACTACAGTGATTGATGCCAACACCCAAGAAATTATTGGCGACCTAACCAAAGAAGGACAACGGTTAATGGTTGCCCAAGGTGGTTGGCATGGTTTAGGTAATACTCGCTTTAAGTCTAGTACTAACCGCGCACCAAGGCAAACCACACCTGGCAAACCTGGTGAAGCACGCGACCTCAAATTAGAACTGAAAGTAATTGCTGATGTAGGTTTATTAGGCTTACCTAATGCAGGCAAAAGTACTTTTATTCGCAGTGTTTCTGCGGCAAAAGCCAAGGTAGCAGACTATCCTTTTACTACTATTGTGCCTAATCTAGGCGTAGTTAGTGTTGGCAACTTTAAAAGCTTTGTAATTGCTGATATTCCTGGCCTTATTGAAGGTGCTTCTGATGGCAGTGGTTTAGGTACTCGTTTCTTAAAACATCTAACTCGTACTCGTTTACTATTGCATTTAGTGGATATGTTACCCTTAGATGGTAGTGATTCTGCTGATGCAGCTATCACTATTCTTAATGAACTAGAAAAATTTAGCCCATCGTTATTAGAACGTGACCGTTGGTTAGTTCTTAATAAAGCAGACCAATTATTAGAAGATGAACAACAAGAAGTACAACAAGCTATTGTTGAAAAACTACAATGGCAAGGCCCTGTTTATATTATTTCTGCTAGTGAGCGAGAAGGCACAGAATCACTCGCACAAGCAGTTATGCGCTATTTGGATGAGCGTACTTTACGCATTGAAGAAGACCCTGAATATGCAGAATACCTTAAAGATCTCGACCAACGTATTGAAGATGAAACACGTGCCCACCTACAAGGCTTAGATGATGCTAGAGCATTACGTCGCAGCGGCTTAAAAGCTAGTGAGGACACAGACGATATGGATGATTGGGATGAAGACGATGGAGATGGCCCAGAAATTATCTATGTAAGATAATAATAAAGTCTCTTACTATTCAATTAGTAAGAGACTTTTTAAAATTACTAAGTGTATGTGTTAAATATTTGACATAACTCTCATATTTATCGCAGAGTAATCAACTGAAGCTGCTGCCTCAGCAAACACTCTCAAGACTCCTATTAAAACAGAAGCTGTTACTGCAAAAAGTCCTGAATCATTTATATTAATATTTGCTTTATCTCTATTTTTCTCAAAAATATTGCCATAAATATTATTACACATACCTCCTTCAGTTTCTTTTAAAAGAATTTTATCATCTTGATCTGTAATAACAGTGATATGACAAAATTTATTTTGTATATAGGCAGTATTAGCTCCAGCAAAATATATAGGATTATTTAGCATACTATTCTCACCAACATTGCTATATCTTTTGTCCCACACATAACGATTATCTATTTGATAGGTTGGATTTCCAATTCTATTATTCACTTGATCTAATGTTTCGTAACTATTGAATAATGGCTCTTTATCTGTACTCATACAAGCAGTTAGCATTACCATTAAACAGATTATTATTATTCCTTTCATATTGTCTCTCCATCAAAGCAAGATAAATTTAGCAACAAACATACATTATCGTATGTTTATACGATAACTAATTATGGTAGATTTATCTAATATCTTTTTTAACTAAACAAATGTTTGAATTTTACAAAAGGTTATAAGCAATTATCAAAGGAGACAAGTAGTTATAAAAAAATAGAGAACTCTAGTTAGCAACTTAGCTAACTAGAGGTAAATTGATTATTTGAAAATTTTACCAGGATTCATAATATTATTAGGATCAAATACTGTTTTTACTGCACGCATATAATCAATTTCAGTTGCAGAGCGACTATACTCTAAATAATCACGCTTAACCAAACCCACCCCATGCTCAGCAGAAACTGAACCATTATATTTTTCTACCACCTCAAAAACTTTAGTATTTACCACAGCACACTTAGCAAAGAAATCTTCCTTATCTAAATT
This sequence comes from Entomomonas asaccharolytica, assembly GCF_016653615.1. Classification (NCBI taxonomy): domain Bacteria; kingdom Pseudomonadati; phylum Pseudomonadota; class Gammaproteobacteria; order Pseudomonadales; family Pseudomonadaceae; genus Entomomonas; species Entomomonas asaccharolytica. Next base: position 3,043,609 of record NZ_CP067393.1, read on the forward strand.
AGCAGGTTTTAAAATATTTAAATGCAAATTACCATCGCCAATATGACCATACCATAACACATCAAAATCTGGATAATCCGCTTTTACAATATTATCAATATCCGCTAAAAAAGCAGGCACTTTACTAACCGTTACTGATAAATCATTTTTGTAAGGTGTAAAGGGAGCAATGGTTTCTGAAATATCTTCACGTAGGCGCCATAAATTTTGCAATTGCTGCTCACTTTGGCTTATTACCCCATCTAATACCCAACCTTGCTCAACACAATGCTCAAAAACAGCCATTGCTTCATCCTTCATATTCTCTGTAATAGCTTCAAACTCTATTAAAGCATAGAAAGGATAACGATTATCAAAAGGTGCTGGAATATCACCACGATCTAAGATTTTTGCTAAACATTTATCAGAGAAAAACTCAAATGCAGTTAAATCTAACTTATTTTGGAAAGCATGTAAGACTGGCATGATAGAGTCAAAATCTGGTGTGCCCAACACTAACACGGTTAAATTACTAGGCTTACGTTCCAATTTAATGGTAGCTTCCACCACAAAACCTAAAGTACCCTCTGCACCAATAAATAAATTACGGAAATCATAGCCCGTAGCATTTTTAATTAGCCCTTTATTTAGGTCTAATAAATCGCCCTTACCTGTTACTACTTTTAAACCAGCCACCCAGTTTCTAGTCATCCCATAACGAATTACTTTAATACCACCTGCATTAGTGCCTATATTGCCACCAATTTGGCTAGAACCACTGGAAGCAAAGTCTACAGGGTAATATAACCCTTGCTCTTCTGCAAAAGTTTGTAATTGCTTAGTAACCAAACCAGGTTGGCAAACAACTTCACGATCAATCGCATTAAAATCTAGAATTTTATTCATATAATCAAAAGCAACCACCACTTCTTGATTATTAGCCACTGCTGCACCAGATAGTCCCGTACGACCACCTGAAGGAACTAAACCTATTTTATGCTGGTTTGCCCAGCGTACAATAGCTTGTACTTCCTCTATAGACTTTGGAAAAACAATAGCCAATGGATTAGGCGCATAAATTCGTGTCCAATCCTTGCCATAGTTTTCTAAAGAGTCTTTATCTGTTAATACTTTGCCAGGTTCTACTAATTGTTTTAATGATTCTAGAAGAGCATCATCGGTCATTTTTATTTAATCTCACAAAAAATTCATACAGAACTTGATAAAATATCCAGTTCCAACACACTAGAATGAATTAGAATATGCTAGCATAGATAGCTAATTTTAGCGTACTCTTAATTGTTAATTTTTTAAGAGATGATAGATATTATTTCTGATTTTTATTTAAAAGCGGACAGAGCAATGAGCAAAACTTCTTTAGACAAAAGCAAAATTAAATTTCTTCTCCTAGAAGGTATTCATCAATCTGCTATTGATACATTAAAAGCAGCTGGTTATGAAAATATCGAGGCTATTTCGGGCTCACTCCCAGAGGAAGAACTAAAAGAAAAAATTGCCGATGTACACTTTATTGGTATCCGCTCACGTACCCATTTAACCGCTGAAGTATTTGACTGTGCTAAAAAACTAATCGCAGTAGGCTGTTTTTGTATTGGTACTAACCAAGTTGATTTACAAGCTGCTTGTGAGCGCGGTATTGTGGTATTTAATGCTCCTTACTCAAATACTCGCTCTGTAGCAGAGTTAGTATTGGCGGAAGCTATATTACTACTACGTGGTATTCCAGAAAAAAATATGGTTTGTCATCGTGGCGGTTGGTTAAAATCTGCTAATAACTCCTTTGAAATCAGAGGTAAAACCCTTGGTATTATAGGTTATGGCTCTATTGGTACACAACTTTCAATTCTAGCTGAAGGGCTAGGTATGCATGTTATTTTTTATGATGTGGTTAATAAATTATCACTTGGCAATGCTAAACCTACAGATACCTTACAAGAACTATTAGCCACTGCTGATATCGTAACCCTACACGTTCCAGAGCTTCCTTCTACCAAGTGGATGATTGGTGAAAAAGAAATTCGCCAAATGAAACAAGGCAGTATTTTAATTAATGCATCTCGTGGTACTGTAGTAGAAATTGAAGCATTAGCCAATTCTATTAAAGACAAACACCTAAGTGGTGCTGCTATTGATGTATTCCCAGTTGAACCTCGTAGCAATAAAGATGAATTCCAAAGCCCATTACGTGGTTTAGATAATGTTATCTTAACCCCACATATTGGTGGCTCAACGATGGAAGCTCAGAAAAATATTGGCGTTGAGGTAGCTGAAAAATTAATTAAATACAGTGATAATGGTTCATCTATTACAGCTGTAAACTTCCCTGAAGTTGCCTTGCCTTCTCACCCAGATATTCACCGTATACTACATGTTCACCAAAATATTCCAGGTGTGATGAGTGAAATTAACAAAGTATTTTCTGATAATGGCATCAATGTTTGTGGGCAATATTTACAAACCAATGAAAAAGTGGGTTATGTAGTCATTGACTTAGATGCAAAATCATCCGAACTTGCTCAAGAAAAATTACAACAAGTTAAAGGTACTATTCGCTGTCGTGTATTATTCTAATTGAGAATAATATTTATTTTCAAAAAACCTCAACATCCGTTGAGGTTTTTTTATATACTAATCCTTATAAAAATCATTATATAGAGGATTAATATGATAGCAGAAGCATACGTGGAAACATCAACCCCATCAAAATACATAAATAGACTATGTAAACATTTCGCTCATAAAGTTACAGTTACTTATGATGATAATCAAGGTGAAATACAATTCAAAATAGGAAAAGGTTATATAGAAAAAGTTACAGATGGATTAAAACTAAAAGCAGAAGCAGATAACCAAAATGATCTACAAGAAGTGATTGATATTATGGATAGACATTTTGTAAGAGTAGCATGGCAAGAAGAACTAACATTAACTTGGCAATAGAAATTCTATTATTCTAAAACTAAACCAACTTATTATAAGAATATTAAATTATTGACAACTTTTAGGCAAATACTGCTTACTAATATTAGGACTTGAACAATGCCATACAAACGAACCTGATGTAGGAGCCATTGTCAACAAAAGAGACCTGCCTTGAATTTCTTTATAGACACCGCTAGACCGCATAACTGCTTCTATTTGACACATTCCTATCATTGTCTGATTACCATAAATAAATGAAGTAACTGTTGCATCTCCTGTTTTTACTTCGGAAACGTAGCGACCTGAAATATCTGAACTTTTAGCTAATCCTTCAATAGCTTGTGAAGTATTATTTGGACAAAAACCCTTACTACCATAAAATTCTGATAAAGGTGATTTTTGACCACTAGCTAAACTTAAAGCTTCAACCATTTGAGTACGAGCACTGTAGTCAAAATAAGCAGGAATTGCAATTGCTGCAATAATTCCTATGATTGCTATCACAATCATCAATTCAATTAAGGTAAATCCTTTTTGGTACAAGATAACCATAGGGTAACCCTTTTTAAGTTTAAACCCTTACCATTTTAAGGTAAGGGTTTAAATTAATAGAAGCTAATCTATATATTAAATTCCAGTACAAGATTTTGGTAAATATTTACTTTCAATCTTTGTACTAACACAATTCCATACAAATGAACCTGAAGTAGGAGCCATTTGTAATTTTAAATCTCCACCTTGGATATCTTTATTAACACCAGCACCTCTCATTGTTGCTTCAATAGCACAAACTGAAGTAAAGGTAGTTCCATCAACTGTAAATGTACCAGTATCGTCTACTATTGTAACTGAGTCTACATAACGACCAGTAATAGTAGATGCTTTTGCAATACCACCAACAATAGCAGTAGAGTTATCTGGGCAACTACCTTCAGTACCATAATACTCAGAGAGTGGACCTTTTTGACCAGATGCTAAGCTTAACGCTTCAGAAATTTGAGCACGACCTAAGTAATCTTGGTAAGCGGGAATTGCAATCGCTGCTAGAATACCAATAATTGCAATTACGATCATTAATTCGATTAAAGTAAAACCTTTTTGCATAGTTTTCATGTTGTTTCTCCAATATATTTTAGTTTAGACCAAGGGAGTTATACTAAATATTACATACCCTCTGACTAATAATAAATAAGCATATAGTATGCCAATTTTTAAAATAATATTACTTAATATGAAAATAATCTATTAATTCAACATGTTATAAAGCAAAAATTTTCTTTAACTTTAAATTATTCTTGTTATTAATTTTATAAGTTTAGAATAAAATGAAAACAAGTGACATTTTTTGTCATGCATGTACAATTTATTACATTTAATAATCAAAAAAATATCTCTTCTTTTTAAACTTCCACAAATACAAACTAGTTAACTAAAAACAAATACAGAAATTACAGATAGACAATTAAACACAAAACCTACTGATAAAGATATATGGATTAATGAATCTGCACCTAAAGGACATGGTCGCTTTATTGCTCGAATAACTCCAAGTGATGAACGTTTATTTTACTTTCGCTATACCGACTCAAAAGGAAAACGTGTTCGATTACCTATAGGTTCATACCATAAGGATGGTATTAAAGGTCTAACAGTTAAAGAAGCACGAAAAAAAGCAAGAGAACTATCAGACTTATATATCTCAGGCATTGTAGATTTAAGAGAATACCTTGAAACTAAACAAGCTACAATAACTGCCCAATATGAAAAAGAACTAGCTCAATTAGAAAAGGAAAAAGAAGAAGCCAAAGCTATTAAGCAAGCATTGGATTCAAGATTAACTGTTCGAGATTTATTTGAACACTGGATGAAAATAGATCTTACCAATCGAAAGGACAGTGGAGCTGAAGTTAGACGGATGTTTGAAAAAGATATATTTCCACAAATTGGTAATATGCATGCCGCTGATGTTAAAAAAGTGACATTATAAAAATAACAGATGATCTGTTAGCTAGAAAAGTATCACGCATGGCTAGAGTTGTCTTTTCTTTATTAAGACAAATGTTTCGCTTTGCTTTAGATAGAGACTTAGTTGATCAAGATCCTACTGCTACTATCCGTAAATCCAGAGCCTTTGGAAAAGATAATGAACGGGACAGAGTACTTACTGAAGATGAAATAAAAATTCTTGCCAAAGCAATCCCTAATGCAAGTTTACTTCTTACTACAGAAGCTGCCATTTGGATTACTTTAGGGACTTGTTGCCGAATTGGTGAACTGTTAATAGCACAATGGCAACATATAGACTTTACTAAAAGAACATGGACTATCCCCGCAGAGCATAGTAAAAATGGTAATGCTCATACTATTTTCTTATCAGATTTTGTTGTAGAACAATTTCAACAAATTCACTCTATTAATGGTAAATACAAGTGGTGTTATCCTAATAGCAAAAAAGATAACTATGTAAACTCAAAGACTATTACCAAACAACTCACTGACCGCCAGCGTAATTCTACAAATGAGATACTAACTGGCCGCACACAAAAATCTGACTCTCTATTATTACCTAATGGTAAATGGACACCGCACGACTTAAGGAGGACAGGTGCAACAATAATGACTTCATTAGGTGTTTTACCTGAAGTCGCTGAGCGTTGTTTAAATCATATTGAAGAAAACAAAATAAAGCGTACTTATCAACGCTATAGTTATAGTAAAGAAATGACAGATGCTTGGAATAAGCTTGGCAGCTATATTCATAAGCTTTTATTAAAATAATATAGACTCTAACTGGAATAATTAATATCTAATCGTACACATGTCTCGAAAAAGAGGAAATTACCCGTTTTGATAAAAATATCAAAGCCTTAATCAGAGCTGAAAAAACAACTCACATATTACATAGCTATTTAAAGCTTAATAGGGTCTAATGTAATATAACAACTTGTCTCAGGACTATAATATAGTATTTGGATAACTACCTTAGCAATAGCACCATTAATGCTGATTAGTCGTTGCAGTATATTCAAATATTCTATTTAGTAATAGACTTATATGTTCTTAAACTTATTTAATAATAAAATTTGATATTTGAACTTATCTTAGTGATGAAAAACTAATTCAAATTTTTTAGTTCCCATGGTTGGGATAGTATATTAAAGAGATAATAATCAATTCTATCTATATCTATAGATAATTTATTTTCTTTCCTTTGAAGCATTACTATTTCGCCATGATCAAGTAAAATAGTATCAACACTATAACTATTTAGAATATCATTAATTACTAACATTAAATCTCTTTCCCAAGTGGGCGAATCACGAATTATATCTATTGCAAGCTGGTAATTACACCTACTATTATATTGATCAATAATTTCTTCAAAAGAAGCAACTTCATTTCCATTTCTAATTGATATCGAAAAACTACTAGCACTAATAGTTTTTAGCATATTATCTTTTTCTATAAATTCAATATCATCTGACAGTAACGAAGCATATGTTTCTATTACATGCTCACTAAATTCTTTATATGATCGATTCATATAAAAATATAAAATATAAATTATTTCTTTGATACTAGATGCTCTATTATTTTAAAAGTCAAAATACTATAGGCATCATAATTTTCCGTATCAGAACTAACGTAATAAATTTCTGATACTTTAATATCCTCACTAAATTTATTATTAGCTTCAATTAATCCAAGAGTAACTGATTTCTGCAATTTGTATACATCAAACAAGCTATTAACTTTCCTTTCTTCAAGATCAATTAATCGAAGAGTTTCATCTAATTCAGTAAATTTTAGACCTAAAAAATTATGCTCAGGCCCAGTAATACGTGCTGTTTTATAAACCCCAGTATTTTCATCATAAATTACTTTCATATTGTTTTAAAATATTAACTGAAATATAGATTAAATTAAAAATCTTCAGTACAAATCAAGCTAAAACCATATTGCTCTAAATGATCTTGCATCAATCTAATGCTTGAAAAATCAGGTTTTTTTGTACTGACTGAAGCATATATATCATTCAAAACTAAATCTGGATCTTTGTTTGTTATATAACTAATTAACTCAGCTAAATTTCTATCTGAAAAGTAATCATATAATAAAGCTAAAATAACAAAATAATCTTTTTCTTGAATACCATTTGGATATGCTTCGTTCAGCATATTTGCTGCATCTTGTAATGACTCATGTAAAACTTTATTCATATTATTGCCCTTTTAACGGTACAGGATCATGTACAATAACATCAAAATCAACTCCTTGACTTGACGCGCCTCTAACAAATTTTGCATCAGATGTCATTGTTGTGGCACCAACTTTATCCCCAGTTCCAAAGATAATCTTATCATTATCACCAACACTTTTCGTTGTTATCAATCTTAGAGAACGTTCGGAAGGATCATCAGGTATAACAGTAACTCTATCCATGAAGTTTCTAGCTCTTTCTTGCTCCAAAGGTCCCCCTACCTTACTAACAATATTTTCAAACTCTCCTTTTGCTGTCTCTGTCATAACCATTTCTTTACCTTCTACCTGTGCTTTTAGTTGATGTCTTACAGGTGAATCTTGGGAAACAAAGGCATTTGCTGTACCAGTATCAATATTAACCAGCTCAGGTTCACCTGCATCAACTGCTGCTTTTGTTTCAGGTGTTACAGAGGAGTCCTTGCTATCAGGAGGGCATGCATTTAAGCCTAACGGATCAATCCAATTAATAGGATTAGGGCAGTACTGATAGCTATTTAATCCACCTGCTAACTTAATAGGGTCTAATGTAATATAACGACCTATGTCAGGGCTATAATACCTATTTCTATTGTAGTAAAGCCCTGTTTCAATATCGTGATATTGACCTTGAAATCTTAATGGTTGTGCTATTTCGTTCGCTTCAATTACTGCTAAATTACCATAGGCTCTGTATTTAGCTGACCATGCAATAGTACCATTACTATTTGTCAACTCTTGTGGTGTACCTAAATGATCTAGTTGATAGTAGTAAATTTCTGCATTTTTGCCTTTACCTTTTAATAAAGCTAAAGGTTTAAATGTGCCTAGTTCATATAGATAACTTTGGTAGTAGTTTTTACTGCTTTCTGCTAGCAGTTTTTCACCTTGCCAAATAAATTCTGTTTTAGTTTTAGTACCTGTTTTATCGATAACTGTTTTGCTAATACGTCTACCAAATACATCATATTGGTAAGTGGCTACTGTGCCATCAGGTAAAGTAGCTTTTTTAAGTTGGTGTTGGCAGTCATATTCGTAGTTAGTGATTAGTTTTTGAGCTTGCCCTCTACGCTCTTGAATTAAATTACCAAAGGCATCATAGGTAAAATGTTTATCGCCTTGCATTAATAAGCGATTACCTTTGATATTAGCTTGTTGTATTTGTCGCTCTTGAGCTAATAGGTTACCTGCTGGATCATGGATTAGGTCTTCGCTAATATCGCCACGTACTTGAATTAGTCTATCTAGTGGGTCGTAGTAGTATTGGCGAATACCTTTGCGACTATCTTCTATAGCGGATAGATTACCATTGACATTATATTGGTATTTACGTTGGTAGAGTGCTTTTGTCTGATGATTAACAAAGTGTGCTTTTAAACGACCTTGTTCATCATAGTCATATTGACTGGTTAGGCTACCTTGTTGTCGCTCTACTTCTTTACCTAAACTATAGTAGTGACTAGTTAATTTTTGGTTGTTAAGTTCTATATGGGCTAGTTGGCCACCACGGTTATATTTGTAGTCAATAATATTACCATCTGGTAGCTTGCATTGGCTTAGTATACCTAATGGGCTATATTGATAGCGAATGGTCGCCCAACCTTGATATTCTGCCGTTAGTTTACCCGTAATATCGTATTCATAGTTAAGTGGCCATTGCTCGTCATCAATACGTGCTAATAGTCCTAAACTGTTGTACCAGTATTCGTATTTTTTACCATCAGGTAAGGTTTTTTGAATTAGTTTACCTTGTGGCGAGCGTAGGTAGGTAGTGGTATAACCTTTACCTTGTTCATCATAATCCGTTTTAGCAATTAGATTACCTGCTACGTCGTATTGGTAGCTAGTTTTTCTACCATCAAAGCCTATTTCTTGGCTAATTAGTCCACTAGGGTAGTAGTCTAAGTGGTAACGCTCACCCTGTTCGTTAATAATATCGGTTAGATTAAGCTCTGTATTGTTGTATTGGTATTGTACGGTGCTTCCATCTGGATTTGTTTTTTTGCTAATAAGGTGTAGATGCTGTGCGTAATCGTAACGAGTAATACGGCCTTGCTCATCAGTTACTTGGGTTACTTTACCATAGGCATTATAGCGATAGCTTTGGCTAGTACCGTTAGGATAGGTAATTTTACTAACACGACCTACAGGGTCGTATTCGTATTGGGTAGTTTGGTTGCGCTCGTCTTGCCAAATAATTTGTCTACCTAAACTATCGTAACGATAACGGCGTATTCCCCCTTGTGGTAACTCTTCTTCTATTAATTGACCTAATCTATTCCATGTAAATTCGTGGCGGCTTCCATCTGGATAGTGGATAGCTTTGATTTTACCTTCTGGAGTGTAACTATATTTTGTAATATTACCCTGTGGGTCTTCTTGTTCAATAATATTGCCTTGTTCGTTATTTTTATAGAACCATTCAGCTTCACCTTGTTTAATTTTGCGGATAAAGCCCCAACTATAAAAATAAAAGGTTGGCTCTGCTTCTGGTGGGTAAATAGCGGATAGTCTATTATATTCATCATATTCGTAGAAGGTTTCAGCACCTAGTGGGTTTCTTTCTGCAATTAGATTACCATTTTCATCATAATCTTTTAGGGTTTCTCCCCCTGCCGCATCTATTTGTTTAATCAGTTTGGCGTTTTCATCATGGGTATAAACGAGTTGGCTACCATCTTTGCGGGTAACGGTTACGGTGCCGTTATCATCCCAATCATAACGAGCTTCCATTTGGTCAAAGTTAGCCCAGTGACGAATACAGCGGACATTTTTACCTGCTCCCTGCCACTCCCAATAGAAAGCCGCACCACCTGCCATGCAGCGTTCTTGGATAACATTTAGTTGATCATAACTATAATGTTCTGATTCATTAGCGGCATTGGTGGCTTTAATTAGTTGTTGCTGCTCATTATATTGGTAACTAACTAATGGTTGAATGGTTTGCCATGACTCTTCTTCGGTGTTGGCTGCAATTTGTTTTTGATAATCGATACCAGTAATATGCAGACCTTGATAGCGAACTAGTAGACCACGCCCTGCGCCATTATGGATACGTTTAATTTTGCCTGTTAGGTCACGATTAATATAAAGTTTATTGCCATAGTTATCACTAATAGCATCTAGTTGGGCACCTGATTTGGTACGAGTAAAATGGTAGAAGCCTTTTTGCTCACCTGCTTGTACTAAAATATATTCGTTAGGTTTATTGCCTAAATAGATAGCCGCATTGGCTAAGTTATTGCTATAAGCTGGGCATTGTTCAGTAGGTAATGGCAAGCTAGTTTGGCGATTTTCGTGATCTGTCCAAATAACTTGCTGTTGTTTAAACTGTAAATTATGAGAAAGGCTATGGCTCCAACCATAGCCTAGCCCTGTATTAATCTCTGCTGCACTGGTTCTATAAAGACGTGTCCAGTTAAAAGGAATTAAACCTTCTAATGTACCATCAGTTAAAGTTAATAGTTCTTCTCCTGTTACCATTGAAACAGGACAGTTATTAGTACAGGTTTTATTGACACCATCTGCTGGTTTGTTATCTGGTGTTTTAGCCACCTCATTATGATTAGGTGTTGGGTTTTTAGTCTCTACACCTATGGAAGTATTATTATCCGCTTTACTAGCGATAACCGCTGCATTATCTACTTCTTTATTGGCATTGGTACCATCGACTTTGCGAGTAGTAGTATCATCCAATATATCAACTTTATTATTATGTACTGGTTTTACATCCGCACCTTTACCAAATACAGCTGGTTTAACATTATCTGCATGGCCACTTAGTCTTTTATTACTAAAAATATCCATAATACGATTAGCAAGATCTCTTAATAATACTGCTCCCCTACTATTGGATGCTTTAGTAAATACTTTAGAACCAAAACGCACTGCTAGGCCAGCACCGCCTGTTAATACTACCCCTACTAGTAAACCGATAATAAATTCTGTTACTAGTGCTGATTTTACTTCTATTAAGTCTTGTGGGGGGAGTAGTTGAAACCAACTAATAATGGCACACACTAAAATAAACATTAGGCCTTTATCTTGTGCTATTACTAATGCTTGTGCTAACCCATCTTTTATTGAGTTATAGACTTTCTCCCAATCAGTATCTACAAAGAATTTTTTTATTTTTTCAGCATATTTTAGAGGATTAGCAATAATATCAAATACCAATTTAATAGCTTTCCACATATCTTCTAATACGCTGATAATACCTCGCCAGACTGCTTTCATATCTTCTTTCATTTGGCCTACAAGGTCCTTGTCTGTATACTCTTTCCACTTCGTGGCAAAGCTATCATTCCACTGACCTTCTAACCATTTCCTTAGATCAGCTATTACTCCTTTGTAAGAGTTATAGAGAGTCTCTACCTGTTGCTCGGTTACATTAGGATAGAATGTGACTCGATAGTTTTTACCACTTTCACAACCTTTGGCAGTAAATTTACCATCATCATCGGTATGACCTGCAAAGATAGGGGCACCTTTAACATCATTGTAGCCATACACCGCACCCTTAACTGCTTCAGTTAATCGCACAGGCGTACCTTTAATGGGAATAAATCTAGCGGTATCAAAACAATGAATAACAACAATACTGGTTTCTTGTAGTGAACATTTGGTGATTACTTCTACAGAGTCATTATCATCTTTGCCTTGAGTAACAACCTTATCACCCACTTGAAATTTTTGATTGGTGGCTACTGCCCAACCCGTCCAAAAACTATCTGACCATTCTTTATAGCTGGCAATGGAGTTACTAAAATCATTAAATATTTTTTTCTCGTCTGGGTGTTGCACTACCTGTGGAACTGATATAAATCCGAACATTGCCATTTTATACATTCTCCTGCGCTAGATATTCTGTAAATTGCTGTGCTAGTTTTTCTAGGTTATAGTTTTCGGTATCTACAAAGTGTCTAGCTTTTGATTTAATTGTATTTTCTGGGTAACTAAAATAAAGTTGTGGATGATTAGTTTTAATAACCATTAATAAGTTGTTTATTAATGCCGTATTATCTTCCTCAACTAATTTATCCAATAGTTGTTGATCCACTTTCCACCAAGGATATGCCTTAGGCTCAGGAAGCTTATTAGGGATATTTATGTCTACTGTTTGTTGATTAATTAAGTAGTGACTAAATACAGGAATAACCTGACCTGCTTGGTCTTTTAAGTGGGTTAAAATTGGATATATATATCTGCCATCCCAATATCTAAAAAATACATCCATGCTATCTGGCATGAGTACTTTGGTTAAGCTTTTAAAGTGTTTCCTGATGGTCTCTGGATCATAAGGGGATGCAGCTAACCAACCCCAATTTTGACTTTTGGTTTCATCAACCCATTCTAAAAAAGGACTATTTCTTTCTATAGGGGCTATATAGGGCATAGCTTCAAACCAACTTGCGTAGGAGGTTTCTTGCCATAACGCTGTTAGGTTGATTTGTTTAGTTTTTGTAAAGTAAGCGGCAACTGGTTTTGCATCGCTAATGCTTCCCAGCATCACATAGATAGTTAGTTCTTCGGGTACAGTAGCTAACCATTGTTGGGTGGAGATCATATTTTATCTCCCTTCTCTGGATTAAAGCCTGTTACAAAATTCGTTGGAGATTTGGGAGTAGTTGTTTTTCTTAATTGCTCTGTTGCTGTTGTAGCATTTTTAGCCAAGTTAGTGGCTTGTTGAGCTGTTCTAGTCGCATTGGCTAATTGCTCATTACCTGCCATAGCTTGACTAGCTGTGTTAGTCAGTGCTTGAATCGTTTGTTGAGGATCAGTGACTAAGCTTTGCAGGGTATTAGTATTCACCTCCATCGCAGAAGTTGCATTGGTTAACGGATTATCATTAAGTAGAGAGGTTGCTTGCCCTGTTATATCAGTAGTTAAACCTGATAACCCATCACTTGTTGGCATAAAACTAGGTATTGAGCTCATTGCCAATGCACTACCAGTACCACCATTAGTAATCCCTGTTGGCACTTTAGTTGATAGTTTACTAATATCTAAAACGCCCTCTGGCGTTATTTTATTGGAGAAATCTGTTACACACCCTCCTCCCATAGCTGCTAGCATACATTCTAAGCAGAAAGGAGCATCACCCGCTAAGGTTTGCTTTTGTTCTATGCTTAATGGTCTAGGTATTGGTGCTGATGTTGCAGCAACAGCTTTTATCCTACTTTCTGGTGGCATTGGTACCGAGGGTGTGCCTTCCATCGGAACACCACCTGTGAACACTGGCATGGTCATCCAAATACCCGCAGGATTAAGCACTATATGCTGTCCACCTGCTTTTAAGGTTAGACTTAAACCACCATCAATAATTGTTTGTAATCCACTTTTGAGATGAATCTCCATACCTGCTTCTGTGGTTTTTATTGTTCCAATCGTTTCATGTTCATTCATTCCTACTATTTTGTAATCATTCATAAGGATTTGAGTTTTGCGATCTAATTGAGTTAAATGATGTTCTTCTGCTTCATTTTTGGTGTAACGGTTTTTAACGATGGTTTCACTATGTTCGTTCTGTACTTGAAGATGGCTATTGTTTTTTACTTCTATGGTGTGGTTGTTTTTAGTGAGTTGATCAAAATCCTTCTGTGCCTGTACAAAGATTTGTTCTTCACCTGCTTTATCTTCTATTCTTAACTCATTAGAACCATTACCACCTTTGCTTGAACTGGTTTTGAATACTGATCTAGTTTTGTTAGCAGGTAGCTCATAAGGTACTTTGTTCACTCCATTATGCACTGCTCCTTTAATGAGTGGTTGGTCTGGATCTCCCTCTAAGAAGTCTACCATCACTTCCATACCTACTCTAGGGATTACTACCGTGCCATAACCATTATGCGCCCAATTGCTAGCTACTCGTATCCAATGGCTTGAGTTTTCGTCCATCGTTCCTTCTCTGTCCCAATGGAATTGAACTTTGATTCGTCCATATTCATCACAGTAGATTTCTTCACCTGGTGCGCCTGTTACAATAGCTGTTTGTGAACCTCTGATTCTGCTTTTGGGATGTCTTCTAGCAGGTCTATAGGTTATTTCTTGTGGAATGGCATTAAAGACGTTGAAGTAGCCTTGTTGTTGGTTTTGTACAGGGAATTCTAACTCTGTATCTATATCGAGGTATTTATGCAGTTGACTTGGTAGTGTAGTACTGGCTGCACTACCTGCCCCTGCAAAGGCTTCTAGTACTTGTGGCTGGTAGCCTTTGTGTCTAATTTGGGTAATTAGCCAAGGTTTTTCCGCATCCATGGTGTCTAGACTAGGATGGTCTTGGATGGTGATGTAGTAGCCACTGTGTAGTTCTGGTATGTCGCTGTAGCCTTCGCCTAGTAGATGGTCTGTTCTTAGGCGTTCTATTTCTATTTTGGCTAGTTGTTCATTTCTAGCTTTGTCCATGCCAGAGCTTGGATAGTCGTAATGTTCTAGATTTGGTTCTGTGGCTTCATTACCCTTTTGACTTTGTTGGCCTTGACTAGTACCTTCAGGGATTTTCATGTTGGTGAAGTTGTAGTCACGCCATGCCGCTGTCTGAGTTCTAGAGGCTAAGGATACGTCAAAGTATTTAAGGGCTTGGCTATCAGCTACCATGCCTGTGTCGTTCATAAATTTTACAGCTTCTGCCACACTTGGGAAGAATGGCATAGCATCGGTAAAGATCATTTTGTGGTTATTTGGCGTATGTTGAAAGTGATAAGCTATCCCTTCTTCTTGACAAAGACGCGACACAAAATGGTAGTCTGTTTCATCATATTGAACACAGAAGTCTCTAGGGGATAGGTTTCTTTGAGTTTGAATTCAAAACCTGATTCTGAGCCTTGTTGCATACCGTGCTCTGAAAGTATGGTGGTGATAATTTCTGGTACTGTTTTGGCAAGGAATTTTCTTTGGTTGACTCGTTTCATTAGGTGGCTAAAACGAGGGGTTATGACGATGGAGAATATAGCATAGTGTTGGCTAATAGGCCCACGCTTAACTGCCTGTACTACACCATGCACTCCATTACCTGATTTGCCTTGTGGGGTAAATCCTAGAAATACTGGTTTGCTAAGGAGTTGGGTGATATCAAAACGAATATGTTTGTTGATTAAGGTTATTTCAAAGGCATAGGGTGTGGAGATGCCTTCTATTCCTGTAAAGGATAATATCTGGAGTTTGTCTAGGGCTGTTTGGGCTGTCTCTTCATTACTATTACTTAATGAAGCTTTTAATTCATTAGCTGCTGCTAATGTGGAAAATGGATCCAGTGATTTAATACCATCTGACAAGCTAGAAAACTTATCACTAATACCTGCTAATGCTTCACTAAGATCTGCTGTATTGTTTGATGATACAGTGCTTTGTGCTAAAGGGGCAGTAGATAAAGCTTGAGGTGAGTTGCTAGTTGATTTTGATGTACTTGATTCATCCCAAAACAATTGGAAATGCGTATCGTTAGATTGATAAAACATATTGCCGACTCCTTTACTACAGCAACAATAAGCTAATTTAATCTTGTTATTTGATAAGTAATTTTAAAAATCTATTATTAAATAAAGCTTAATTTAGTTATAAAATATATTTTTATGAGACATTAGTATAGCTATTATTATTACATTACAGAATAGATAATATATTGTTTTATATAGACAAAAAATTCATAATACATTGATTAAAACTCATAGTTAGTAGCTAATCAATTAATTTTTAAATAATTTTTATTTAATAAAGTAAGAAGCAAATAATTCTCTTTTAAATCATTTCTAACCATCTAGACTTATTTATCATTAAATAATTTTATTATTAGTACTTCTTATCTACACATTTTTGCTTTTTGACACCTTTTCATAGATATAACTTTACATTTAATTTAATAAAAACTTGCTGCGCTGATTAGGTAGTTTTACAATAAAACTGCTATAGCAAAATCTATAGTATGGGCTTGGTCGCCCATCGAACCTAAGACTACAACTAAGTTTTTAGTATGTAGATAGCATGGCTTCGCCTGTATTTTATGGCGGACTGTGTATGGGACACCTTCGGGTGTGCCGATTCCTTAGGTTCTCGGTCGACCAACCTGTACACAGTTCCGCCTCCTTAGTTACGAATGGAGGCTAAAAAGGATACAGGAGCAGATCAATGACTAAACTTACGACCCCACATTGTTTTATTCCCTTAAGCCTGACTTCACAATGTAATAGTGAAAATGTACTCTATTACAATGCTAATGCTTCATTAGATGATATTTATGAATGTGCAACAGGCCGATTACATGCAGTAATTAACTTACTTGAAAATCTCTATGAGTTTGATAAAAGTAATCCAACTACTCTCCATGCTGTCATTTCTGTTTCTACATTGTTATTAAATGATGCTATGACGTTATTAGAAGAGTTAAATCCAATAGCCAGTAAAATTAGAAATAAAAAGGATTAATATTTATTACCATTCCCTACTCTTTTTTAGGGACTGGCAAAATTCAATAGAATACTTATTACTAACAACAAGTTATGTTGAATTATTTTTTGAGTCTAAAAACCTATAGTTAACAAATGTCGGAAAAGCCTATTTTCTCGCGCGTGGGGGTGGTGCTTTTGGTGCTAAAAGTGGTTCTTTAAAACGACGAAAGCCCTATATATCAGACTACAAAACGAATATATAGGACTTTCTATTCCATAATTATATCATCTAAGCTGAATAGGAAGGATAAACTTAGACATGTATATTATAGATCACATAATAAATAATTATCTGATCTATATTATTAAATATCACCTTAAATAAATTAAATATTATGTATCCTTTAGAACTAATCCATTCCTTTAAAAAACACATCAAAGAAATCTGATACTCTTTTACAAATACGATCACTAATAGCCTTTCGCTCAAGTATTTTAGGGGTATAGTCTAAACACGCTTTAATCTCGTGTGTTCGTGGGAAGCGATCAAATAGTTTGTAGTTTTCTATTAGTTGTCTTACTTTTTGTTCATCCAACTGTTCTTCAGTACAAATAGTAATAAGTGCTTTCTCTTGTTCAGTTTGCCAATATTCTTTAAAAGCCTCTGGTATTTGTTCTTCAGTTAAGTAAGGTATTTGTTCTTTAATAAAACGTTCTATCAGTCCACGTTTATCTCTAAAGCTCACTTCACCCGCCAGCATACTGATTATATTGTCTGTTTGCTCTTGGCGTGTTGGTTGATCTTTTGTCTTAGCAATTTTTTGGAGTAACTCAATAATATAGGCTACATTAATAATATCTTTATGAATAAGGACTGTTTCAAAGTCTATCTCAGCTAAGGGACTAGCAGGGGTATCTGGGTCTTCTATGGTTTTCTTAACTTTCTCATAAATATCCAAGTATTTACTGGTATAATCAGCAAAGGTTTGTTCAGATAAACTTAGATCTTCTACTTTAAAATCAGCAAAGCTACTTAATACTTTTTTAAGCCTAAGCATATCTCTAAAAATTTCAACAAAGTTTAGTTCAGCATTTTCATCGGGTAATTTATCAACACTTTCCACCGTAGGCACTAATGCTAATAGTTTAGTTACCAGAGTATTGTATTTTGCTAAGTAATTTTCATAAGAGTCTACTAATACGGTTTCTATGGCATCTTTGTTAGAAAATAAAGTGATAGCATCATCAGTGGCTTTTTTGAGATTTCTAAAGCAGACAATATTACCTTGGGTTTTATTGGCATCTAAAATTCGATTGGTACGTGAAAAAGCTTGAATAAGCCCATGTTGTTTTAGGTTTTTGTCCACATAAAGGGTATTGAGCTGTTTACTATCAAAGCCCGTTAAAAACATATTAACTACTAATAGTAAATCTAGCTCTGTGCTTTTTATGCGTTCTGCAATATCGTTATAGTAGTTAGTAAAGGATTGGGTATCATTGGCTGCAAACTTGGTATTAAAAAGCTGGTTATAATCTGCTATAAAACTATCTAACTTATCTTTGTAGGTTTTGTTGATCTTACCTGTTACTTCCAAAGGTTCTTCATCCAACAAACCATTCACTTGTTCTAGGTTTTTTTCTTCTTCATTTTGGGTATAACTAAAGACAGTGGCAATGGTTAGCGGCTTATATCTTAATCCCTTGGCTTCATATTCTTCTATTAGTAGTTGTTGGCGCTCTTTAAATAGCTCATAGTATTTAATAACACAGTCTATACTAGAAGTTGCAAATAAAGCTGTAAAAGCCCTTTGTTGGGTTTTTTGATCGTGTATCCTTAGAATATAATCCACTATCTTAGTGAGTCGTGCAGGGTTTTCTAATACTTCTTTAGTTTGTTCTATTGGTTGTTCGTCGTTTTCTTCGGTGGGTATATCTAGTTCATTAACGGTATTTTTACGGCTATATTTGCCAATATATTCCACGGCAAAGCGTAGTACATTTTCATCCCTAATAGCATCTACTATCACATATTTATGCAAGCATTCACCAAATAAGTCTTTGGTGGTTTGTTTAATACCTTGGCTGGTGTTGGCATTATCACGAAAGATAGGGGTGCCTGTAAAACCAAACATTTGCGCCCCTTTAAAAAATTCTTTAATTTTTTTATGTGTTAAACCAAATTGGCTACGATGGCATTCATCAAAAATAAAGACGACTTTTTTATCTTGTAAATAGGAGACTTCTTCTAAATAGCGAGGGTGAGTAATGGCATTTCTTAGCTTTTGAATAGTGGTTACTATTAGCTTGGTATTGTTATCTGTTAATTGATTAACTAATTTATGGGTATTATCAGTCATATCCACGCTATTGGGTGAATATTCATTAAATTCTTTGGCAGTTTTATAATCCAGATCACGGCGATCTACTACAAATAATACTTTTTCTACTGTTGGCATGCCTGTAATTACTTGGCTTGCTTTAAAAGAAGTGAGAGTTTTACCTGACCCTGTAGTATGCCAAATATAAGCAAAGTTATTGGTTTCTTTAACCTGTTTAATAATGGCTTCACAAGCATAGTATTGATAAGGTCTTAATATCATTAAACACTTGTCACTTTGATGTAGTACGGTGTAATGGGTAATCATCTTAGATAAGTGACAAGGTTTTAAAAAGGTATCAGCAAAATCAAATAAATTTGAGATATGTTCATTTAGCTCATTTGTCCAAACAAAGGTTTGCTCAAAAGGTTGCTTGGCATTATGGGCGAAGTATTTGGTATTCACTTTATTGCTGATAATAAATAACTGCACAAAACCATATAACCCTGTACCACTCCAAAAATCATGACGACGATAATATTTTTTTATTTGATTAAAGGCTTCTTTAATGGCAATGCCTGCTTTTTTAAGCTCTATCTGCACTAAAGGCAAACCATTAAGTAAAATAGTGACATCAAAACGGGCTTTGCGAGTTGTTGTAGACACTTGATTCGCTATTTGAAATTCATTTAAACACCAATCATGGGTATTTAAAAAAGTTATATAAGTAAGCTCACCTGTATCTCGGTATAGCTCATAGCGCCCCCTAAGAACCTCTGCTCGACTAAAAACTGTATTCTCTTTTTTTAGGTGAGTTAGGATTTGTTGAAATTCATTATCGGTAAAGGGTTTTGCTTCCAGTTTATTATGGATTTCTAATTGCTTACGCAAATTAGCTAACATCTGCTGTTCAGTGCGAATAGGAATATATTCATAGCCACCTTGTTGGAGTTTTTCAATTAGGGCTTGTTCAAGTTCCGCTTCGCTTTGAATGGTCATAACTGGCTCCTTATGTTCTTTCGCTTTTTCTATAATTATATTTGCTTCTAACTTATTGGCTATATCTAGCTCTGATGTATGTATTTTGGTAGTAATTGATTCAAACTCAACAGTATCAGATTCCGCCTGCTTCTCATTCTGATAATCTAATAATTCTTGATAATAAGCATCATAATCATAATCGTATAACGCCTTGCTATATAAAATTTTCGAATTTTCAATAGGATTTTCTTCATCAAGATAATTATTAAACTCTTCATTGTCTTCATATTCAATAAGATCTTTATATTCAAGATCTATAACACAAAAATGCTCTATATAATATGAAGCTATCCCATCTGTAATAGATTTTATTGATTTTGCTAATGCTATTGTGCTTTTAGCTTCTAAAGGGAGCACACGACCATGACAAATAATTCCTCTATCATTTCTAATCTCACCTATAAAATGAATAAGCTGATTTATTCTTTTAACGAAATCTTTTTCAGTTTCATCATTTTTCTCACACAAACTTTGTGTTGCATTATTAAATAAAGTTGGTAGTTTTATAGACGTATCATCTTTATAAGTAGCAGAAAGTCTAAATAAAATATTTTTAGCAATAGCCTCTAACAATGACTTACATGCTTCAATTGCTATATCAGGAGAAGTTTCTATTTTTTCATCAATAATAGAAAAATATTCTTCTAGCTCCAATAACCAATCATGATCATTTAAATGTTCTTTTATAGCTTTACGAGTTAATTCCATAATATTTCTCAAGCTAAATAAATAACTGCTGCAGTAAACCTTTTTTATACGTATTAAGCTGTTCTAACTGGGCTTTAACTAGGTTTATTTTCTCGTCTATGGCTGTTAGAAATTTGGCTATTTTGGTTTGTTCTTTTTCACAAGGTAACAAGATAGATGTATTTAAAAATGAAGTTTTTGATATATTGAATCTTGTACTACCTTGAGCTAGTTTAAGTATTGTTTCTCTAAAAAAACTACTCCTAAATAAATAACAGGCAAAATAGGGGCTAAGGATCTTGAAAGAATTAACTCTAAAACCAAAGCAAAAACTATTTAAATAAACTTTTTCTTGTGGATATGAAAGCAAAACAGAACTATATGCTATTTCATTTGGAGTTTCTGACGAAATAGTGAAAAAAATATCACCAAATTGTACAGAGTTTTGTTCATCATCTACTGTAACTAAAGAGCACAAATCTAAGTTTATTTTATTATTATCAAAAACTTGTTTGTATGTAATATATTTTGAACCTTTACCAAAATCATTTGATGATTTACCTACTAATCCATTAAAAGATTTACCAATATCATTTAATATTTTACTTTCCCACTCAGGAAATTCTCTTCCATTATCATCTTTAAAGCGTAGTTGCTGACTAAAGATTTGTTGCATAATGTTCCTTTTATACTGCTCTAGTAGTTGGCATTGTTTTTCTTGCTGATTAATACGGGTATCTAGGGTGGTTAAAAAAACAGCTATTTTAGTTTGTTCTAATAAACTATGAGGATATGTTACTACCATTTTTGCAATCATATCCTTTCTAACTGAATCAACAGAATTCTTTGCTGATATTCTTATTACTCTATTGTAAAATTTTTCTGAAAAATAATAATATAAATATTTACCTAATATTTTTTTATCAAAGTTATATATACAATAAACTCGCTGGTGAAAATCAAACTTACCATTAATATAATGATAAATTTTTCCTACTCCAACACCATCTCCTGCTGTAAGAATAGCCTCCCCATCAAAAGAATAACTATTTATTTTTTCGATATTTTGAGATCTAACATAAAAAGGATATCTCCCCCTATCATCTTTATCTTGTGTATCTTTATTGCCTGTGGTTATTTTGGCAAGATCTTCTATTTTATTTGACAAAAGAGAACTACCAAACTCTTTGAATCTTAGCTTTGGCACTAACATTAGTTACTACTCCCTACACTAAAAGGTGGTAAGATACCTAGCTCATCACAAAAGCCTGCTAGTTGCAGGTCGGTTTGTTTAGCTTGCTGTTCTACTTCTGACAATTGTTTAGCAATGGTATTAATATCTATAGGGGCTTCTTCTTCAAAGGTATCTACATAGCGCGGGATATTAAG
The DNA here is from genome assembly GCF_016653615.1 of Entomomonas asaccharolytica. Taxonomy (NCBI): domain Bacteria; kingdom Pseudomonadati; phylum Pseudomonadota; class Gammaproteobacteria; order Pseudomonadales; family Pseudomonadaceae; genus Entomomonas; species Entomomonas asaccharolytica. The sequence goes on from NZ_CP067393.1 coordinate 3,065,588, forward strand.
GTTGTAGTCGTTGTCTTTAATTTCTTGCAAGCTCGCCACATAGCTATATTTTGCTTGGTCTTTTCTGGCTTTGTAAGCTTCAATAATCTTATTAATATCTTGTAACCTTAATTTATTTTGGGTTTTTGCTTTTTCAAACTCTTGGCTAGCATCTATAAAAAGAATATTGTCTGCTTGTTTACGGCATTTTTTAACCACTAATACACAGGTGGGAATGCTAGTACCAAAGAAGATATTGGCAGGTAAGCCTATTACCGCATCAATACAGTTAAGTTGTGCTATCAGGTATTGGCGAATATGCCCTTCAGCTGCCCCTCTAAATAGTATACCGTGGGGTAATATTACAGCCATGGTGCCATCTTCTGCTAGCTGGTAGTACATATGTTGTACAAATGCCATATCCGCTTTGGTACGTGGGGCAAGTTTGCCATAGCGACCAAAACGGTTGTCGTTCATATGAAGCGGGTTAGCACTCCAATGAGCAGAAAAGGGCGGATTAGCCACAATAGCTTGGAATTTTTTATCGAGGTGTTGGGGTTTTTCTAAGGTATCTTCTTGCCTAATATCGAAGTTGCTGTAGTGAACATCATGTAAAATCATATTCATACGAGCTAAGTTATAGGTGGTGCGATTAAGTTCTTGGCCATAGATATGGTCAACACTTTTGGCTTCTCTTTTTACCCTCAGTAGTAATGAACCACTACCACAGGTAGGGTCATAAACATTTTTAAGGGTTTTATTATCGAGGGTAACAATTTTAGCTAATAAGGTAGAAACAGCTTGTGGTGTGTAAAATTCACCTGCTTTTTTACCTGCATCACTAGCAAACTGTCCTATTAGGTATTCGTAAGCATCCCCTAGTACATCATTATCTGTATTGGTTAGGTCAAAGTTAATATCATCTAAATGAATAAAGATTTTAGAGACTAGGCTATTTTTATCTTCTACAGTTCTACCTAGTTTAGTAGAGGTAAGGTCTAAATCTTCAAATAGGTTGTCAAAATCATCGGCACTATCACTATTTTGGGTACTTTTTTCGATATTATTTAGAATAATACCTAAATCTTCTAATATAAAGCCTTGATCTTCTGCTTGAGGATCGTCTTTACAACGTTTTGCTAAACGGTGGAATAACTCATTAGGGGCTAAAAAGTAGCCTAGTGTATCCGCTAATTCATGGTGAATGGCTTGTGTATATTCTTTGCCTTGTTGTGTGGTAGTGTCTATATCCACATACTTTATATTATCTCCTGCTAGTAACTCATCAGCCTGATGCTGCATTTTTTCGGATAAATATTTGTAGAAGATAAAGCCTAGAATGTAGTTTCTAAACTCATCCGCATTCATTTTACCTCTAAGGGTATTGGCAATAGCCCATAGTTGTTGTTGGAGTATGCGTAGCTGTTCTTCTGACATAATTAGATCCATAGCAAAGATAAGCAAAAAACCATTATACAACAGTAACTAGTATTATGGTTGGCTATTAAGTGCTAGGTTTGTTATATGGATTTGTAGGTATTAGCATCTGGCTAAGAATAGAGGATTGAATATGATTAAATGCTGGATATATTTATTCAGTTTACTTTTTGAAAACTTTGAAATTCAACATAAAGAATAATTTACTGTTTTTATGGACTGAAAAAATTAATTCTTTTTTTGGACTCCAGAAATTAACTAGAATAAATATAAATAACAATAAGTTATCTCTAATTATTTTTTGACTATAAAAACTCTATTATTAATAAGTAGTTAAAAGCCTATTTTCTCACGCGTAGGGGTGTGCGCTAAGTGTTCACCTTTTTATTTGTATTAATTGGCTAGCAATGCTTTAACAACTAAAAGTGTGCACAATGTGTTCTCTTTTGAGAATATTATTTTCCACGCGTGGAGGTGGTCACTAAACTATCACTATTATTTATGTATACACGCGTAAGGGTGGTTCTTTTATTGGTTCAATGGTTCTTTTTTTAGTAAAGAAGGCATAGGACTAAGCAAAAGAGCTTATTTTTAAAAGATTAGTAAAGTGTATTTATTATATTGTAATAGGCTATCTTTTACTTCTTTTATTAGTTAATAAAAATACTACTACGTGGCAAATATATATAAAGGAGTTCATTTTTTGAACTGATGTTTTGTTTTATGTGTTCAATAATTGAACCTATAAATCCTTTGTAGAAGTAAAAACTGTTTATTATATAGCCAATGTTTTTGTTATCAGGTCAATTTATGTACTTAATCAGTTCAGTAAATGAACCTTCATTTTATTCTTTGTCTTTACCTTCTATAATTTGTTTAATTGTATAGTATGGTTTTATTGTTTGTTCTATTTCGAGTTCTAGTCCATCTATATGATCTATAGCTTCCCATGTAATAGCAAATAGATTACAGCTTACTTCACTATTTAAAAAAAGCCCTTGTCTTGTTTTAATAATAAAGCGTTTGTCTATTAGTTCTTTTAAGCCTTTCACCAGTGTAGCTTTAGATTTTATACCCCATTGTTTGGCCATCGAATGTGAGGCTGATAAATTTCCATTATTGATACCATAATATTGTATTAATATACCTTGTAATATCGCTCTAGACGACAGTTCTAGACTATAGTAATGCTTACTCACAAAAAGACTATAAGGAAGTTTTCCAAATCTTCCTTTAATCTTATATTTATTTTTTAATTTAGTAGCTACTCTGCCCATGACTAGTCTTTTATGTATTAATAACTATTATTGGAATTGCTATTACGTTCTTCTAAACGCTGGTTAATCCACTGTTGAATTTCTTTGTACTCCCATAATGAGGATTTACCAAACTTAGCTTGTATTGGAAAAGTACCTGCTTTGATATAGTTGTACACACTGGCTCTGGATAAGCCTGTTAGGCTCATTACTTCTGCTAAACGAATTAGTCTTTTGTTTTCTGTACACATTGTATTTGCTCCATAACGGTTTAAGAATGTAGTGATAGAGTAAATAGGATGTGATTTTTTAAATAGTCCCTTCCGTTACGAGAAATAAGGTTTTTCGTTACAGAAGGGGGTATTTTTTATGGCTTTACTTTGTTGATTTAGCAGATAATTTTTCTATAATTTGTTTTTTCTGTATATCTGTATTTATTTCATCTTGTTGGCTTTTTCGACCTGTACGTTTGGCATAATCTGGACAAGTAGGTTTTATCCATTTTTTTATGGTTAACCTAGTGGGTACTGATTCGGTATCTTGGTACTTATAAAATAGTATTTCACTGATAAGCTCAACTATATCTCCTGTTCGTAATAGTTGTTGCTTGTTATCAAGTTTCCATATTTTTGTCGCCAATTCTATTATGGCTTGTTGTTTTTGTTTATTTGCTTTGATTGTGGTTTGTAATCCTACCATTCGTTTTTCTATTGTTTGTCGTTGTTTTTGCTGATTGTTCGTCAGTTCTGAACGGTAGATATTGGCATGGATTGAAACGCCATTAGTTAAACAACCCATAGCATTAATCAGTTGTTTAGCGATATCGCTATAATCATAATGGGTCAATGGTGGTGTTTCACTGCCAAGTAGTAAACGTATTGGATCTTTATATTTATTAAACTCAAGTTTTTTTAAGACACGTTGAATAAACTTTAGTGATAGTACAGCATATAAGTGTAAGGGCTTTACTATTTTTTTACTAGAAAGTAGGTAAGTTTGTTGCTCTTTATTAGCATCTAGGTAGTTTACTAGTATGTCTATATGGTTAGTAAACTCTTTTTGAGTAAGAGCTGGGTTAATGCGTTTTAGATCAGTTAGTTTGTATTGTGCATATTTGAAAACTTCTTTAGCTAATAGTTGCCTGATTTCATTAATTTCACCTAATGTAAAATCTTTTAGTAAATATATGGCTATTTCAGCAATACTACCTATACCAAAGCTGTCAATATAATAAAAATAAGGTTTAAAAGGATTGGAATAGTTACTTATATAAGCAGCTGGAATATTTTCTGAGGAATAAGCAATCGATAGTCTATCTATTGAATTGATAGAATTGCTTTTATTAGCTGAAGCTGTCATTAAATATCCCTAATCATTATTAAATAGGTGATTAATTTTAACAGCTATAGTCTTTATTGGATGGTTTATTATATTAAAGTATTAGCTTTCAAATATAATTACATAATGTGTAGCTACAATCTTTTTCAAAGAATTAAATAACATAAGAACAAACGGTCACTATGCGGTCACCAGAAAGATATTTTTTAAGAAAGGGAATTTAAAAGAAAAGAAAATATTAATAACTTATTGATTTAATTGGTCGGGACGGAGTGATTTGAACACTCGACCCCTTGCACCCCATGCAAGTGCGCTACCAAGCTGCGCTACGCCCCGATATAGAAAAAATCTTATTGAAAATAAGGTGGCAAATAATACACTAACTATAATAAAAAGAGTAGCCTTAATAGGTGCTATATTTATAACTAGGTTGATCCATTATATTAATCTTAACATTAAGGTTCGCTTGGACTGGTTATGTTATATGGAGATGGTTTATACTGATATTGCATAAATAGAGGCTTATTGATCTAATAAATACATTCTGCCCACTATTTATGGCATCATAATAATTACAGAGATGAGTTTATTTCCCGCTTTAGGAGGCAGTATGCAACTTAAAAAATTTCTTGTCGTAGTTGACGCTAAACACGGCAGACAACCCGCGTTAAAAAGAGCAGCTTGGCTTGCTAAACAAGCATCTGCCACATTAGATCTTCTGTTAGTTGAATACGATTCGTCTTTTGATGGCTTCCATTTGTTTGGTGGAAATAAAGAAGAAAATGAAGGTAAAGCATCCTTACTAGAAAATAAAAAAGAGTGGCTTGATGTGTTAGCACAACCACTTAGAGATGAAGGTCTTACTGTTACTACAACCGTACGCTGGAACAAACTTCCTTATAAAGAAGTAATATCTTATGCCAATGAGACTAAGCCTGATATTGTGTTTAAGAGTGCTTACTCAGAAAACATGTTAAAACGTTTATTTATTACTAATAATTCATGGCAATTAATTCGTAATTGTACTTATCCATTATGGTTAGTACAGCATGGTGATTGGGAGGGTAATAAATTATGTACCGCTCTGGATCCTTTGCATGTATCAGATAAACCAGCTTATTTAGATAATGAGTTAATTACTATCTCTAAAGAGCTTTCAAATATTCTTAAAATGCCAGCTAATTACTTACATAGTTATGCAGCTATGCCTCGTCCACAACTATTTGGTGGTGAACAATCAAGAGCCTATGACCAGTATTTAAAAGATTTTGTTAAAGAACATACAGATGCTTTTGAGAATTTACTTAGTCACTATCCAGAAGTTTCTAAAGATCAACAATTCTTGTTAGAAGGTTTTGCTGAAGAAGTTATTCCTAACTTTGTAAAAGAAAAACAAGTAGGTCTAATGATTATGGGAGCAGTTGCTCGTGGCAGTTTAGATAACTTGTTGATTGGCCACACAGCGGAGCGTGTACTAGAAGCTATAGAATGTGACTTATTAGTAGTGCATCCACAAGTAAATGGCGGTAAAACGGAAATATAATATTCACTCTCTGAACGAAGTAAATATTAGTATTAAGAATTGTGGTTTATAATATAACAAACTCTATTATAAACCACTTTTTTTTGAGAAGGATTTTATGACTAACCGTCGCACTAAAATTGTTGCTACACTAGGCCCTGCCAGCACCTCTCCTGAAATGTTAGAACAACTTATATTAGCTGGAATTGATGTAGCACGTCTTAATTTCTCACATGGCACACCAGAAGAACACAAAGCCAGAGCAGCTTTAGTACGTAGCTTAGCCAAGAAACATAATCGCTTTGTAGGATTATTAGGTGACTTACAAGGCCCTAAAATTCGTATTGCTAAATTTACAGACAAAAAAATTGAGTTAAAAGAAGGTGATACTTTCCGTTTTTCAGTAACCCATCCAAGAGATGCAGGCACTAAAGAAGTGGTAGGTATCGATTACCCCGATTTAGTAAAAGACTGCAAAAAAGGCGATGAGCTTTTATTAGATGATGGCCGTGTCGTAATGCAAGTTGAGCAAGTCACTAAAGATGAATTAATTTGTAAAGTGTTAATTGGTGGCCCTTTATCAGATAATAAAGGAATTAATCGTCGTGGTGGCGGATTAACCGCACCTGCACTGACTGAAAAAGACAAAGCAGATATTAAACTAGCGGCTGAAATGGAGTTGGAATATATTGCCGTCTCATTCCCACGAGATGCCTCTGATATGGCTTATGCTCGCCAATTAAAAGAAGAAGCAGGTAGTTCTGCATGGTTAATTGCCAAAATAGAACGTGCTGAAGCAGTAGTCGATGATGAAGCTTTAGATGGCCTAATTCTAGCCAGTGATGGTGTAATGGTAGCACGTGGTGATCTTGGTGTTGAAATTGGTGACGCGGAATTAGTAGGTATCCAAAAGAAAATTATTCAGCATGCACGCCATAACAATAAAATTGTTATCACTGCTACGCAAATGATGGAATCGATGATTAACAGCCCAATGCCTACTCGTGCAGAAGTATCCGATGTGGCGAATGCTGTATTAGACTATACAGATGCTGTGATGCTATCTGCTGAAAGTGCAGCAGGTAAATACCCACTGGAAGCTGTGAAAGCAATGGCAAGAATTTGTATAGGCGCAGAAAAAAGTCCAATTGCAAGAAAATCAAATCATCGTTTAGGCGAAACCTTTAATCGTTGGGATGAAAGTATTGCCCTTGCAGCTATTTATACAGCGAATCACTTCCCTGGTGTTAAAGCAATTATTAGTTTAACAGATAGTGGTTATACACCATTAATTATGTCACGTATTCGTTCATCTATCCCTATTTTTGCCCTTTCACCAAAAGCAGAAACGCAAGGTAGAACCACTTTAATTAGAGGAGTACAACCTATTCCTTTCGATCCAGCAGCCTTGCCAGAAGATAAAGTAAGTCAAGCCGCTGTTGATGAGTTAGTAAAACGTGGCGCTGTACAAGATGGTGATTGGGTTATTTTAACAAGAGGTGACAGTTACACACGCCGTGATGGAACCAATACCATGAAAATTTATCGTGTAGGTGATTTAATCGTCTAATTTCTATTGCTTAGTTATAGCCCTACTAAAGGGCTATAACACTTAAACTACCATCTTAATCTACTGTTCTTATTGCATTTTTCACAAATTTAACGATTAAAGTATGTAGTTAACATCGTCATTGTAACCATTAACATCAACAATAAAATGACAGCAATAATGGCACATAAAACAGTTAATGCTTTTTGGGTGCTTACATCCTGACTATCAATAAAGGGCGATACTTTAGATAAACCGAAACCACCTATAAGCGCTAATACAGCAGCCACACTATATAATGCCATTGGCGAAGTAAGATTAACGCTAAAGCCAATAGTCATACCTAGAATAAACCCAATAGCACCACCAATAACCGCCAATGAAATAGCAAATATATTTCTCATTTTAATCCCATATGCAAATAAGCTAGGTTTAACCTAGCTTATTGTAAATGTAAAACTCAAGAAATAAATATTATTGAGAGTAAATTTGATCAAATATAGCTCCATCAGCAAAATGTTTTTTCTGAATTTCGTCCCAGTTGCCAAAATTTTTCTCTATAGATAAAAATTCTACTTTAGGAAAACGATCAGAAAACTCAGCCAAGATAGCTTCATTTCTAGGACGTAAATAATTCTTAGCCGCTATACGCTGCCCTTCATCAGACCATAAATAGTTTAGATAAGCTTCAGCTTGCGCCTTGGTTTTTTTCTTTTCAACCACTTTTTCTACAACGGCTACTGGCAGTTCGGCCTCTGCAGAAACACTTGGATATACTACTTCAAAACCACCTTTACCAAATTCTTTAGCAATCATTTCTGCTTCATTTTCAAAGGTAATTAATACATCACCCTGCTGATTTTGCATAAAGGTTGAGGTAGCCGCACGCCCACCTGTATCTAAAACTAACACATGCTTAAATAAGTCTTTCACAAAATCCTTTGCTTTTGCTTCATCGCCACCTTGTTTAAGAATATAACTCCAAGCAGAAAGATAAGTATAACGACCATTACCTGATGTTTTAGGATTTGGAACAATTACCTCTACGCCATCCTTAACTAAATCTGGCCAATCTTTAATATTTTTAGGATTACCCTTACGAACAATAAATACCGTTGCAGAGGTAAAAGGTGCACTATTATTAGGTAATAGCGTTTGCCAATTAGCAGGTACTAAATTGCCATAGGTAACAAGTGCATTAATATCGGTTGCCATATTCATGGTCACCACATCAGCTTTTAAACCATCAATGACAGCACGTGCTTGTTTACTGGAACCACCATGAGACATTTGGATTTTTACACGATCATCCTTATGCTGTTCATTCCAATATTTCTCAAAAGCAGGGTTATAATCTTTATAAAAATCACGCATTACATCGTAGGAGACATTTAACAGCAGCTTATCCGCCATGACATGTCCACTAAACAACGTACTTAATAACACCAGTGAAGCCAGTAAAATTCGTTTCATAAACTACCTTATTAATATGTTTAACTTACAAATAAATCTATATATTAAAAAATTTGTTAACCTCAGCTTAACACTTTTTCTATACTCCACAAAATTAACAGTTAGTGCAATTTGTTATTACTAAATAACTTGCTGAAATATAGAAAGTACATAGGATTTCAACTATCCTTAATAGAACAAAACTTTGGATGTATCAAGTGAAACGCTATCTTGGTTATTTATTGATAATTAATTTGCTTATAACCTGCTGCCTTTTCTTTTATAGAAATGCTTTACCCTCGCCTAGCGCACTTAATCCACTATTAAAAAAAGAACCTTTACAAACTATCACTTCTAAACAACCCTTTTATGTAAATACTAAAGAGTTTCGTTTTTATATAGCTCCACTTTATGAATATACCTTACATGGTCTTGTAGTAAGTAAATACAATGCTAGAAAAAAGTTTATGGCACGCATAGACAAAGACTTAAATGTATCTGATCTCTGTGTTATTTGGGGAGATAATGCATTCCGAGGCGATTATCAGAAAATATCTTTTTGGAGCGGTGAGTTTACATGCTTTGCTAGGTACGTTGAGGATAAAACTTCTTATACTGAAACCCTAGATGAAGCAAAAAAACTGGCTAGACAATTTTTCTTCTTTAATAACGAACAGTTTTCTAATAATCATTTACTGACTGATAACCCTCAATTAGCTAAGCAATTAAGAAATGTACATATTGGAGATCAAATTTCCTTTTCTGGATACCTCGCTAACTATGGCACATCTCCTAACCAAATCTATCGTTATACAAGCACTGTTCGCACAGACACTGGCAATAGAGCCAGTGAATCAGTCTATGTTACTTCTTTTGTGATATTACGAAAAAATCATTATCGACAAATGTTTAACTTATCTTTAATGAGTCTTTTCTGTATATCGATAATTTGGCTCGCTTATCAATTAACTCCTTTTACGACTAAAAATAACCCTGAACAAGATGATTAGTAGTTATTTCTATACAAAGTGTATATCTTCAAATTAACAAGCAAAAATAAAAGTAATTAAATTTCAATATCTTAAATAAAAATTGTATAAATTTATTGCATATCTAAATAAGAATCATTATATTTAGCATTTACAGATTAAGTGACTAATCAACTGATTTAACCTTAATAAATATGTTTCATATTGCTATAACAGTTTAGAAATAACTAACATTAGAGCCCTTTCACACTATGAAAAAACATACAAAAACATCACTGAGCCTTGCTATGGCTTCAGCTAGTTTACCTTTGGTAACTTACGCAGATACTGCAGATAAAGCAATAGAACTTGATACTCTGACTATTGAAGGTCAACAAGAAACGCCTTATCAAACCAAAAAATTATCTTCTCCAAAATATACTCAACCATTACGAGATACCCCACAAAGTATTACGGTTGTACCTAAAGCAGTAATTGAACAACGTAATGCGATGTCTTTAGAAGATGCATTATCAAACGTACCAGGCGTTACTTTTAACTCAGGTGAAGGTAATGGTGGTGTAGGTGATAGCATCAATATTCGTGGTTTCAATAGCGGTACTTATGGTGGCTCCAACGTTTACATTGATGGTATTCGTGACTCTGCCTTCTACACTCGCTCAGATATGTTTAATATTGAACAAGTAGAAGTAATCAAAGGCTCTAGTTCTGCTGCTTGGGGGGCAGGTGTAATAGGTGGTGCTATTAACTTAGCTAATAAAACGCCAAAACTAGATGACTTTGCAACTATTGGTGGTGGTGTAGGCACAGCAGACTACAAACGTTTAACCTTTGATGGCAATAAAGTTATTGATGCCGATTCAGGTACAGCTGCTCGTCTAAATATGGTTTGGCATAATTCTGGAGTTGATGGTCGTGATTGGTTTGAAAGAGAACGCTGGGGTATTGCACCCTCTATATCTTTTGGATTAAACACCAATACTCGTAATACCTTCTCCTATGAACATTTAACTGATAAAGGTAATTATGATTATGGTATTCCCACAACTCGATCTGGCAAAAGAGCTAGTAAAGTAGATGGTGTTAAATGGGATGGCTACTTTGGTTATCGTAATTTAGACAGAGAAGATATGCGCACAGATCGCGTCACATGGAAATTTGAACATGATTTCAATGATTCGGTAAGCTTCAATAACCAAGCTGTATGGTCACAATTGCAACGTACTTATACTGTTACAACACCCAGTGGTGCCAATGCCTCACTAAGACGTCTGCAAGGTGTTACACGTTATACTGATACTCAAACACTTAGTAACCAATCCAATATTATTTGGAAATTTGATACAGCAGGTATAAAGCATACGTTTGTAGCAGGTATGGAGCTTACTAAAGAATATCTAGATTATAAGTCAGGGGGTCTACGTTACGGTTCTTCGATGGTGACTAATACCCCTATTGATCCTGCTAATCCGCCATCAAAGTATGCAGGTAATAAAGAAATTGCCTATACCAGTAAACTTGAAGCAGACGCCACTACCAAAGCCTTCTATGTAATGGATACACTTAAATTGGGTGATCACTGGCAATTAGATTTATCTGCTCGTCAAGATCACTACAAAGCTAGAATTACTGACACGAAGAGCCGTACTAATACTGGTGGCGTATTATCTACTTGGACAGATGGTGAAAATGACAGCTCTAATGAGAAATTATTTAGCTATCGTACTGCTTTAATCTTTAAGCCTGTTGAATACGGTAGTATCTATGCAAGTTTTAGTACTGCACAGCAGCCCCAGTCTATACGTATCGTTACATCAGGTAGTTTAGGAGATGATTTATCTCCAACAAAAGGCAAAACTTATGAAATAGGCACTAAATGGGACTTATTTAATGAGCGCCTTTCTTTAACAGCGGCTGTCTTTAGAACTAAACTAGATGCCTCAGATTTTGATGACACTGTCGTGCCAACCCAAACCTACAGTTATAAACAAAAAACTGACGGTATTGAATTAGGGGTAGCAGGTAATATTACTGATCGCTGGTCTGTATTTGCTGGCTATGCCTATATGGATAGTGAGGTAGAAGGCCAAGAAGGTTGGGATGATGGTATTACACTACCTAATACACCACGCAACTCAGCCAGCTTATGGACAACTTATGAGTTCCCTTATGATATCAGTTTCAGCTATGGTGTTCGCTATGTTGGGGAAAGAAGTATTCCTGGTGGCCGTGGTACAACCATGACCAATGCTTCTAAAACAGTTGTACCAAGCTATACAGTGCATGATGCTGCTATTCAATGGCAAGCGAATAAAAACCTTAACTTAAGGTTAAATATTAACAATATCTTCAACAAACATTACTGGCGCCAATACAATGGCCGTGGCTTTGGTTTACCTGGCCCAGGACAAGGCGCACAGCTAACCGCTGAATATCGTTTCTAATGACCGTTAGTAACCTTATACAATTTTCCGCAGAAACGCCACACCAAGCAGCTAGCTTGGTGTTGGCCATTGCAAAAACAGGCAATGCCAAAGCACAAGCGCAATTAGCGCAAATGCTACTGGATGGAAACGGTATTAAAAAAGATCGTGGGTTAGCATTACAGTGGTTTACCATTGCCGCTAAAAATGGCTACTTACAGGCTATTAATATGCTTGGCCGTTGTTATGAAAACGGTTGGGGTTGCACTATAAATTATACAAAGGCCGCACAATACTATCAGCTAGCTGCTGAAAAAGGGCTTAACTGGGGAATGTATAATTTTGCTAACCTACTTATCAAAGGTAAAGGCGTAACTAAGGATCTGACCAAAGCGTTTGATTTATATTATCAAGCGGCACAAACAGGACATGCTAAATCCATGAATTTAGTAGGTCGATTCTTTGAAGAAGGTTGGTTAGTAGCAGCTGATTTAGACAAAGCCATCAACTGGTATAGACGCTCTGCTTCTGCTGGAGACTTCCGAGGCCAATGCAGTTATGCATCTGTACTAACAGCCCAAGGTAAAGTGGATGAAGCCGTTATCTGGTTAAGACACTCTATGCAAACAGCTACCCACGGTTTTTTACAAAAAATGGCTAGAGCCTTATGGCAATCACCTCACAAACCTTTACAAGAAATAGCGATAGAAATGTTTGCCCACTGTGCTGAACAAGGTGATCTAACAGATCAACAAGCCTATCTAGATATTCTTCAACAGCAATCTATTCAGTCTTAGGAAAACGTATATGCTACTACATATCCCTAATATCTTTTCTAAACAAGAAGTTAGTTATATCCGTTCACGTTTAGAACAGGCCAATTGGCAAAATGGTCAATTAACTGCAGGACATATAGCCATTAACTGCAAGGATAATGAACAACTTGATGAAGAAGATCCATTTGCCATTGAATTAGGTGATGAAATTATTAAACGTCTAGGTAATAATCCACTTTTTATTTCTGCCGCTTTACCCCATAAAGTTTTTCCACCCATGTTTAATCGCTATAGCGGTGGCGGTACCTATGGATTTCATATTGATAATGCTATTCGCAAGCCTAAAACCAGTCCTCTGCGTGTAAGAACTGATGTGTCTTCTACCTTGTTTTTTAGTGAACCTGAAGAATATGAAGGGGGCGAATTAGTCATTCAAGATACCTATGGTGAACAACGCGTTAGATTACCTGCTGGTGACCTTGTACTTTATCCTTCTACCAGCCTTCATCAAGTCACCCCTGTGACTCAAGGGACTCGCTATGCTTCCTTCCTTTGGACACAAAGCATGATACGCTCTGATGAACAGCGTCGTTTACTATTTGATATGGATATGGCTATCCAAGAACTAACTAAAGATATAGCTAATCATCCTGCAATAATTAAACTGAGTGGCAATTATCATAATCTGTTACGTCAATGGGCAGAAGTCTAAAATCAACGCTTTCTAAACTTCTTGTAAAATAACAAGCCATTAATAGCCTAAACATTTTAGGCTATTTGCATTATTATAAATTATCTTAGTCTCTATAAATAAAATTAAGGTAATGAAATGACTGCCCCACAATTAAATAAAGCCATTAATGATTTCACAGTATCTGTAACAGGTTCCCCTACTACAATTAAACTTTCTGATTTGAAAGGAAAGAATATTGTTATCTATTTCTACCCAAAAGATAACACGCCAGGTTGTACCACGGAGGGACAAAATTTCCGCGATCTTTATCAACAATTTCAACAAGCCAATACAATTATTTTTGGTGTATCACGTGAAAGTATAAAATCCCATGAAAATTTTAAAGCTAAACAAGAATTTCCTTTTGAACTTATCAGTGATCCAGAAGAGCAACTTTGTAAGTTATTTGATGTGATTAAACTAAAAAAACTATATGGTAAAGAATATATGGGTATTGATCGCAGTACCTTTTTAATTGATAAAGAAGGTATCCTTCGTCAAGAATGGCGCAAAGTTAAAGTAGAAGGACATGCTGAAGAAGTATTAAAAGCAGCGCAAGCGCTTAACTAAGTTATATAAAACTAGTTCATGCTGAGTGGAAAATTTATTCTATCCACTCAGCTATAAGCATTGAAAACAAAACGTTGATTTATCATTTTAAAAAACAATAATATTATTTTAACGTGATAGCTTTATCTTCAAATAATAGTTGTTACACAGTAAATAATAGTAAAATCATAGATTAATAAACAAAATAAAACTTTTTTTAAATTATCCTTACTATCCAGTATATAATATTAAATTACTGTCAGTATTTTTACTAACTTAGGAGCCTATTGGTGTCTGTCGTTTTTGTTGCATCCTCACTACTACCTACTCCTTTTGCAGTGTTCACCATGCATGGTTTCTTAGATGAAGAAACAGGTATTGAACATGTTGCACTAACCCTTGGTGATGTCGCCAATGGAGAAGCTGTGTTAGGACGGATGCACTCTGAATGTTTAACAGGTGATGCCTTATTTAGCTTACGTTGCGACTGTGGCTTCCAACTAGAAGCAGCAATGAAAGCTATTGCTAAAGAAGGTCGCGGCATACTACTTTATCTACGACAAGAAGGACGTGGTATCGGCCTATTAAATAAGATTCGTGCCTATTCATTACAAGATAAAGGTGCTGATACAGTCGAAGCCAATGAGCAACTGGGTTTTCCTGCAGATATGCGGCAATACGATATGTGTTTACCCATGCTTAATCATTTAGGTATAAACGCCATCCAATTAATGACCAATAATCCTAAAAAGATAGCTGCATTAAAAGCACTAGGGATTAATGTAGTTGAACGTAAGCCTATTGAATTTGGTAAAAATCGTTATAACCAAAACTACTTAGCCACTAAAGCTGGCAAGATGGGGCATTTATTTGGTCTGCAACATCAACAAGAAAAATCTGAAGATAACACTCGTTAATGGGTATTACCTCATTTATGTACCGACTAATAAAACTCATTACTATCCTGTTTATAGTAAGTCATTGTTCTATTAGCTCTGCTAATTCACAAAAACTACGGGTTATTAGCTTAACCCCCTCTTTAACCGATATCGTTATTGAATTAGATGGTGCAGACTTATTAGTAGGTATATCAGAATATGATAAACAACGCTTACCGATATTAGAAAAAGCCCAGCCTGTTGGTAGCTTAGAAGGCTATTCCATAGAGAAAATAATTAGCTTAAAACCAGATGTTATTTTAATTTGGCCTACTAGTATAAAACCATCACAACAACAACAGCTAACTTCTTTAGGCTATAAAATAGTTGAAACCAATCCCCATACACTTGATGAACTTGCTTTACAACTAGCTTCACTAGGTAAACAAATTGGTAGGGAAAGGCAAGGTAAAGAGCTATCTCAAAAAATGCAGCATGAACTGTCTTTTTTACGACAACGCTATTACCAGAAAACGCCTTTAAAAGTATTTTACCAACTATGGGATAAGCCTATTTATACCATAGGTAAAAATCAAATTATTGGCGATGCTCTTAAAGTTTGTGGCGCTGAAAATATTTTTGATAATGTTGATTTACCTGCCCCTCAGGTAAATATAGAAAGTGTGTTAGCCAAAAACCCACAGGCAATTATTGCTTCGCAACAATCATTACTCAATGCTTGGCTCGCTTGGCCACAATTAGCTGCGGTAAAAAATCATAAACTATATATTTTTGATAACGATCGTATTGCTCGTCCCAGTTTTGCTATGTTAGAAGCTACTAAACAATTATGTTTATTATTAAACCAAGATAAATAAAATAATCCTAATTAAAAATAATATTAGCTCACAATATTCTAGTTAATGTAAATTTCATTTAATTATGTAAAGAATAAGTAAACAATTAGCAAAGTAACACGACTAAAAAAACTCTTTCGTATATATCTATAAAAGGAACATAGTTATATAAGGAAGAAAAAAATGAAAACTAAAACTCAATTAATCAGTATTCTTATTCTACTATTAAGCTATCCTTGCTTTGTAATGGCTAGGGAAACTGCTAATAAAACCAGCAGCCATAATAAATCTTCTGCCATAAAACCAAGTGGTAATAATCGTAATCCGCCGAGTAATAATAGACCTCCTGTTTCTAAACCTGAAAGTAATAAACCGCCAACTAATAACCAAAGACCTCAAGCTCCTAAACCAGAAGCAAATAAACCACCTACCAGTAATAGTAGGCCGCCTATTAGTAAACCTGAAAGTAGTAAACCTCCGACTAACAATAATAGACCCGAAGGTAGTAAACCACCTACTAATAACAGTAGACCTCCCATTTCCAAGCCTGAAGGTAATAAGCCTCCCACTCATAACAGTAGGCCTCCTATTTCCAAGCCTGGTGGTAATAAACCACCTACTAATAACCATAGACCCCCTATTTCTAAACCTGAGGGCAATAAACCACCTCTCAATAACTCAAAACCACCTAAGCCTCAACAAAATAACTCTACTACCATAAATGAATACTATGATTACGATATAGAGAATAACTACTATGGTTATTATGACAATCCATCAACTGCAACTAGGTCTAATAAAAAAACAGATAAAAATGAATTAGATCCAGGAACTGCGTTACTAATAGGGACTAGCAGCTTTCCTACCTTAACAACCATGACGCTCTATAAAGTGTTTACAGAGCAAGGAGAAAACTCAAAACAAGTTGCATTACTTAGGGCACAACAAGATGCTATGTTATTTATAGCTTCTGATGGTGAACATAAAGGCGTTTATTTAGAAAATATTCTTAGTCAATTACGAGAACAGCAACAATTTAAAACACATACAGAATTAGAGTTAGCACAAGCTATTTTAGTACTAGAATAATAGCCATTAACTATTAAGGTGAATAAGGTAAACTTACTCACTTTAATAGTAATTAACAACTAGCACATCGAATAAACCACACCTCAATATTTAAATAAACAATTTCAATAAGCTCATTATTTTTTGGAATAGACCAAAGGTTTATTAAATAAAAAACCTAAGCCATTATTTGTAATAACTTAGTATGTAATTGACTAAATAAATTATTACTGTACAACCGCTATAAAAAATTTTACTCGCATCCACTTATTAAACAGTAAAAATATTATTACTCGCCATTCATTAAATTCTACTCAACCCGCTATTTGTACCATCACATGATCAATTACTGGTTAATTAATTTATAAGCAATGTAAAGGCTTCGTAAAATAACAGTAAATTAAAACATTTGTTTCAATAAATTAATTATCATATGACAAAAGGTGTTGGGAGACGATAATGAAAAATATACTTTTAATCACTTTAATGCTTATACTTACTAGTGCCTATGATGTTAATGCCAAAGATTATAATCGCAGACCTCCGTCTGATCACCATCATAGACCACATGATAAAAATAACCATGACAATAATTCTTCAAGTGGTGGTGGTGAGGCTGCCGCTATTATACTGGTAGCCACATCTATTACATTAACTAGTTATACTATTTATCAACTACTTACAGAAGAAAAAGAAGATAATAAACTAGTTTATAGTCAAGCCAAAGAAGATGCAGCCTTTTTTATTGCCACAGAAGGACAACAAACGGGAGTTTATTTAGAAAGTGCTTTTAAACAACTACGTACTAAACCAACTTTCGCAATGACTTCTGATATGGAACTAGCTAAAGCTATCTTATCAATTTAAGAGGATATACGTTTATTTAAGAAAAATATGCTTTCAATTTGCTAATATTTTTTTAAATAAAATTATAGTATTTTTATACTAAATAAACTTTATGTAGAAACTTATTATGAAAAACTCTCATATACTTATTGCTTTCTTCACTGGCATGACACTTATCGCATCTAGCTCTATGGTTTTAGCTAATCAAGAGAATGGTAAAGGCAACAAATCAAATGCTCACAAGGTACATGGTCATAAAAAAAACTCTCAAGTAAATGATCGCAGTGTAATTAATATTGATATGGATTCACCGCAAATCTCTATTGATACAGGAAAAATTCGCATAACTATTGGTGACAATAGAGAATATTGGGGAGATACAAACGCTTTACCCCCTGGTATTCAAAAACGACTAGCACAAGGAAAACCCCTTCCTCCAGGAATAGCTAAAAAACTAGATAACCGTTTAGTAGCAAAACTACCCCACTACGAAGGTTATGAGTGGATGCGGGCAGGCAAAGATCTACTATTAGTCGTAGCTGCTACAGGTATTATCTATGATGTTCTACATGATGTATTTGATTAACTTGAAATTTGTGTATTGCTATGACTTTTTCCACAATGGCAATACATAAGTATGCATTAAAGGCGCCATATTAATATCAGCAATATCATCATAAGTTATCCAACGCGCCTCTGCTATTTCCGCAGTTGCTTGTAACTCAGGGCTATAAGGTAGATCTATCCTAAACAGCTCTGCCTTAACTGTATGATCGGGTTCGTTGGCGGCGGGTGCTACAAAACTTCCTACTATTTCAGGTAAACTGGCAGGAATGACTAATTGTAATTCTTCCTGTATTTCTCTTATAAGCGTTTCAATAGGTTGCTCACCTTGTTCTATTTTACCACCTGGCTGCATAAAAATTTCTGAACCATATTTACGTACTACTAATAAACGATTTAGGGGATCTATAATACAAGCAGCAGCAATATAAATTATTTTACTCATTACTATTTCTTCTTTAATAATTCACGAATATTAGACAATGCGGCATTGCCTGTTTCTGCTTTTTGCTCAATAGGTGTGTTTTCTAATCCTTCATAGCGTAACTCTTGCTGTGGTAATTCCGTTAAAAAACGACTGGGTAAACAATCAATAATCTCACCGTATTGTCTGCGTTTAGAAGCATAAGTAAGGGTTAAATATTGCTTAGCTCGCGTGATACCTACATAGGCTAAACGCCGTTCTTCTTCGATATTATCTGTTTCAATACTTGAGCGATGAGGCAATAACTCTTCTTCCATACCCATTAAAAAAACCAGCGGAAACTCTAACCCTTTAGAAGCATGCAATGTCATTAATTGCACAGCGTCATGCTGTTCTTCTTCTGCTTGACGATCTAGCATATCGCGCAACACTAATCGCGAAATAGCCTCCTCAATTGTCATCTCACCATCTTCATCTCGCTCGATAGTATCTTTTAATGCCTCTATCAAAAACCAAACATTCCCCATCCGAGCTTCAGCAACTTTATCATTTGAAGCATTTTGTCTTAGCCAACTTTCATAATCAATATCGATTACCATACTACGCAGTGCCATGATAGGATCACCCTGACTACATTGTTGGCGAATACTATCCATCCACTGCGTAAAACGCTGCAAGCGTTCAACAAAACGTTGATCTAAAGTATCTAATAAAGCACGATCACTGGCGGCAGCATATAAAGAAACATGCTGTCTATTGGCATAATTACTTAACTTTTCCAAGGTAACTGAGCCAATCTCTCGACGTGGCACATTAATTACACGTAAGAATGCATTATCATCATCAGGATTAACCAGTAAGCGTAAGTAAGACATAATATCCCTCACTTCTTGCCGAGCAAAAAAACTGGTTCCTCCTGTAATCACATAAGGGACTTTATGGTGCTGTAATTTCAACTCGATTAATCGTGACTGATAATTACCACGGTACAGAATTGCAAATTGCCCATAGGAGCGTTGTGTTTTTAAAGCAATTGCCTGTATCTCTGTTGCTACTCGTTCCGCTTCTGCTTCTTCATTACGACAACGTATTACTCTGATTAAATCACCATCCCCTTTATCACTCCATAATTTTTTTTCAAACACATGAGGATTATTGGTAATCAAGTGATTAGCACATCTTAAAATACGACTAGTGGAGCGGTAATTTTGTTCTAACATAATCACTTTTAAAGAAGGAAAATCCTGCTTTAACTGCATTAGATTTTCAGGCTTGGCACCACGCCACGCATAAATGGATTGGTCATCATCCCCTACTACTGTAAAC
Source organism: Entomomonas asaccharolytica (assembly GCF_016653615.1). Taxonomy (NCBI): domain Bacteria; kingdom Pseudomonadati; phylum Pseudomonadota; class Gammaproteobacteria; order Pseudomonadales; family Pseudomonadaceae; genus Entomomonas; species Entomomonas asaccharolytica. Next base: position 3,085,554 of record NZ_CP067393.1, read on the forward strand.
TGCGCACGATCAGCCACTAATAATTTAATTAATAAATATTGGCTAGCATTGGTATCTTGATATTCATCTACTAATAAATAACGAACTTTATTGCGCCAGCGTTCTAACAGCTCCTTGTTATTTTGAAAAAGCTTAACAGGCAATAAAATAAGGTCATCAAAATCTACTGCATTATAAGCTTTTAACAAACGCTGATAATGCATATAAAGATGCGCTAACATTTGCTCTTGTGGATTACGTGCTTGCTCTAACGCTTGTTCCGGTAAGATTAAATTATTCTTCCAACGACTGATTTTACTGACCGCTTCATCAACCCCATCATCACCTGCATACTCTTTCAACATCAACTCTTTTAATAATGATTTAACATCCGTATCATCAAAAATAGAAAAGCCTGCTTTATAGCCTAATATTTGATACTCTTTGCGAATAATATTTAAACCTAAATTATGAAAGGTAGAAACAGTAAGACCTCGCCCCTCTCCCTTGCGAAGCAAGCTAGCTACTCGCTCTTTCATTTCCCTTGCTGCTTTATTAGTAAAAGTCACCGCAACAATATGATGTGCTTTAATTCCACACTGTTGAATAAGATAAGCTATTTTTCTAGTAATAACACTGGTCTTGCCCGAACCTGCACCAGCCAATACTAATAAAGGCCCACTTATAAAGTGAACGGCTTCCCGTTGGCGTGGATTAAGTGATGACATAATAACCAGAAATGAAGATAAAATGATTAAAGAGAAAATAAGGGGTATTGTTTACCCCTTATGATAGATACTATTTAAACACGTGCTCTTTTTTGTTGGCGAGCTTGATCAGCGCCTGCTTGATCACCTTGTTTCTCGCGTGCTTGGGCAACCACTTCCCAAAGATTCGAACGCAACTCAGATTGATCAGCAGAAGTATAAGACAATGCTCTTCTTGCTAATTGCTCAGCTACTTCTGCATCACCTTGTTTTAATCGAATCACTGCTAAGGTATAAAGTACTCGTGGTTCGCTGGGAGCAATACGTTGCGCACGTTCCGCACTAGCAGCCGCTTCATTAAGGTTGCCCGCTTCTTGTTGTTGCCCTGCTGTAGTTAATAAAGCTAACACAGCACCATCTAAAGGGGCACTTGCAGCAGTATTATTATCTAAAGGAATCCCTGTTGGAACACTATTAGTAGCTTGTTGTGCTATTGGCTGAATAGGCTCATCAACTGCCTGTGGAACGGCTTGAGCAATTGCCTCTTCAGATGTTTCAGTAGTAGTTGGTGTAGTATTTCTCTCAAGAGGATTAGGCTTATTTGACAAAGGTGAACTTGCATCCACTACAGGAATAGAATGAGGTTGGTTAATACCACACCCAACCAAAACAGCCATTACACCTAATACCAACCATAATTTTTTCTGTTTAACTGTCATTTTTTAATCCTAAACATTCATAACCTAATATATTAATTTATCCAACCACGTATCCAATCAGTCGTAGAACCATCCGACTTAGTACATGATAATTCAGGTGCTGGTTCAGTCCCTTTCAAATATGGCATTTGTACTGCATTAGGACACCCCTCTCCAGTACCTGCTCCTGTATTAGCATCTACCCAAGCATAAACTACATTCTGTGGTATAGGTATTCTAAGTGAGGTAGGACGAGCTTCTTTCATAAAACTGCTCCATACCTGTAATGCACCTGTAGCCCCTGTTAAAGAAGTATTTGAGTTATCATCTTTACCGAGCCATACAGTTGCCAAAATATCTTGTCCAAAACCAGTAAACCAACTGTCTTTAGACGAATTAGTGGTACCTGTTTTACCTGCTAAATTGATAGCAGCAGGTATTTGATTATAAGCAGAGCGTCCAGTTCCCTCGCGCATATTACGTTGCATAGCGTATTGTAATAAATACATTACACCTGTATCAAAACGTTGTTGTGTTTCAAATGGATAACGCCCTAACGGCTCACCCTTTGCATCCAACACATTGCGAATAGAACGAATAGGTGTATTATAACCACCACTCGCAATGGTTTGATACATACCCGCCACATCCATTGGTGTCATTGAAGCTGAACCTAACAATATAGCTGGATAGGCTTGATAATCTGCAGCAACCCCCAAACGCTTAATTGTTTTCAATACATTTGCAACACCCACATCCATTCCTATTTTTACAGTAGAAACATTATAAGAGTGCGCTAATGCTTGATAAAAGAATACATTACCATGATAACTGCGATCAAAATTCTGTGGTGTCCATTCCTTACCACCAGCTAATGGCACAGAATAAGGTTCATCTTGTACAACTGTAGTTAATGTATACTTTTTACTTTCTAATGCTGTTAAATAAACCGCGGGTTTTATTTGTGAACCAATTGATCGAATGGCATCAATCGCTCTATTAAACCCTACATAATTACGATCACGGCTACCAATTAGCCCTAACAATTCACCCGTTGAAGGATTGGTAATCACCATCGCCGCTTCTAAATTAGCAGCACGTGTACCTAAACGTTTTAAAGTAGCATCGAGCGAACGTTCCGCTTTAATTTGAATAATTGGATCCAAACTTGTGAAAATACGTAAACCTTCACCTGTTAAATCCTCTTCGTTGTAATCTTCTCTTAATTGCCGTTTAACCAAATCAATAAACGCAGGGAAAGAACTGATACCTAGTCGCCCTTGTGGAATTACTCCAAGCGGCGCTGCTTTAGCTTGTTGTGCTTCTGTCGCAGAAATAATATTTTGCTCTGCCAAAACATCTAATACAACATTACGACGCTCTGTTGCTAACTTTGGATTACGTCTAGGATTATAAACAGAAGGGCCTTTAACCATTCCTATTAATAATGCGTACTGAGGTAATTTTAATTCATTTATTGGCTGTCCAAAAAAATACTGACTGGCTAAACCAAAACCGTGAATAGAACGTTGTCCATCTTGACCTAAAAAGACTTCATTTAAATAAGCTTCTAAAATTTCTTTTTTATCGTAGTGCACTTCTAACAACATAGCCATTATGGCTTCATTAACTTTACGTTTTAAGGTACGCTCATTGGTTAAATAAAAATTCTTTACTAATTGTTGAGTCAGCGTACTACCACCTTGGGTTAATTTTCCTCTAACGACATTCGTATACACAGCTCGACCAATACCTATCATCGAAACGCCATGATGTTTATAAAAACGTTTATCTTCTACAGCAACTAATGCTTCAACTAATTTCGGTGAAACTTGATCTAATTTAACTAAAATTCTATCTTCATTATGAGCAGGATAAACGCCACCAATTAACATAGGTTCTAATCTAATCAACGGCACTACATTATTATTTTTATCGGTGATCTGACTAACATTATTGCCATTAAAAAAAACATTCACTAACTTTGAAGGTTCTGCCCCTTCATAAAATTGAAAGCCGCGAATATAAACCGTAACTTGATTAGCATTAACCTTGATTTGTCCAATATTGGGATCACTATCAGTGGTTCGATAACCTAATGCATTTAACTCAGTGAGAAAATCTTCCTTAGAAAGTTTTTGGCCTTTAAATAATTCTAATGGACGTGCATATACCTTAGCAGGAATTGTCCAACGTTTACCCGAAAACTTATCTTGCACAACTGAATCAAGATAAATAATATAAGGCGACACAATAACAATAGCCACTAAACTTAGCTTAAATATCCAACTAAAAAAAACTAGCCAGCGACTACGTTTCTTAGTATTTTTAGATAACTTTTTTCTCACTTTCTTCATGCAAGTTATTATACTGATTTATCTAATGAACAGATAACTTTTTAACATCAAGAAAATGACTCAAATTATTATAGTGATAAATTGCGAGTAAAAGATTTATAAAAAATAAGAAGGGGGGCTTCAGCCTGCCTAAACCAAAACCCCCAAATCGAAGATAAACACAATAATACAAGTACTATGCCAATTTATAGAAGCAGCGCTTTAATTCAATAAAATCAAATAATTATATTATGGCGAACTATTGCTAATCACTTTATCTATCTACTGAATTGCTACAATACGCCCCAATCCAATGCCTCAAAGAAACATAGCGCTCATAAATAGGGCTTTGTTTCTTGTTGAAAAAAGTTACATAAATTACATAAAATTACGCTATCATATATTGTAAAAGTTGGTAATATTGAGCTATACCAACTTATTGACACGGGAGCAACGTAAAATGCCATCATCAAAAAAACCAGTAAGAACCCCTCTGCATTTACTTCATGATTTAACGGACTCATTAGTTAACCACCTACAAAAGGCTTGTGTACAAGCGCAGCAAGAATCAGAAAAGACATTAACTAAGCTAGAAAAACAGCGTGTTAAAATACAAGACAAATTACTAAAGGCTCAAGAAAAGCTTAAAAAAGTAACAGAATCAGGTAAGTCAAAAGCTAAAGGCAAAGCTAAAAAATCCTTAGCCGAGTTAGAAGCTATTCACAGTAAACTACAAGTTCAACAAAAAAACCTTTTAGACTATGCTAACACTTTAAAAAGAGATTCCGCTAAAAGCTTAGATCTAGCTCAAGGTGTTTCTAAAGTAAAAGAACGTGTTCTTGCTTTATTGCAAAAACCTGCAACAACAGCAACAAAAACTACTCCCGCTAATAAACCAGTAGCTAGAAAAACAACCACTCGCAGAACAACGACTACAGCAAAAGCCACTACAGCTACCGCTGCCAAAAAACCAACTACCCGTAAAACTACAGCAACTGCTAGTAAAGCTAAAACTACTAAACCTACAGCAACTAAACGCCCAGTAGCAGCGTCTAAAGCAACACCTGCACGTTCTACCACAACAGTAAGAACAGCAAAAGCTACTCCTGCTAGAACTACTGCAACAAAAGCAACAGCCAAAAAAGTTACTGCTAGCAAAACAACTACTGCTGCTAAAAAACCAACGGTAGCCAAAACAACAGTTGCTAAAGCTAAAACCACTACCACTGCTAAAAAACCAGCAGCTAAACCAGTACCAAAAAAACCGACTGCAGTTAACAAACCAACTGTAGCTAAAGCGACAACTGCCACTACCAAAAAACCAGTTGCCGTTAAAAAACCAGTAGCTCGAAAAGCACCTGTTGCTAAAAAACCAACAACAACAGGTAACGCTTCTTAACCGATAAAATTAACTGAGGTTATTATGGCAAAACGTATTCAAATATCTCAACATGGTGATGTAGATGTACTTGAATACGTTGATTTCGAACCAAGTGTAGCTAAAGCTAATGAAGTACAAATACGTAATCATGCCATAGGCCTAAATTTTATTGATACTTACTACCGCTCTGGTTTGTACAGTCCACCATCGCTCCCATCTGGATTAGGTACAGAAGGAGCGGGAGAAGTTATTGCGATAGGTGACTCGGTTACTCACTTCAAAGTAGGTGATCGGGTTGCTTACTGTACTGGGCCATTAGGTGCCTACAGCGAAATCCACACACTTACAGAATCCCACGTACTTCATTTACCCAATGATATTTCTTTTGAACAAGCTGCAGCCTGTTTGTTAAAAGGACTAACCGTTCAATATCTACTATGCCAAACCTATCCTGTAAAACAAGGTGATATTATTTTATTCCATGCAGCAGCTGGTGGGGTGGGTAGTATTGCATGTCAGTGGGCAAAAGCCATTGGCGCTAAACTAATCGGAACTGCAGGTTCTACAGCAAAAATAGAGCGAGCCAAAGAATTAGGTGCATGGCAAGTTATAAACTACCATGAAGAAGATGTCGTACAGCGTGTTAAACAACTTACTAATAATGCTAAGTGTCCTGTTGTTTATGACAGCGTTGGCAAAGATATGTGGGAAACATCGCTAGATTGTTTAGCACCACGCGGGCTAATGGTAAGTTTTGGTAATTCATCAGGTGCTGTAACAGGTGTTAATTTAGGAATTCTTAATCAAAAAGGTGGGCTCTATGTCACCCGTCCTTCACTGGCTTGGTATGCGAATAGTCATGAAAAACTACAAGCTATGGCTAATGAATTATTTGATTTAATTAGCAGTAAAAAAATAATAATAGATATTAATCAACGTTTTCCTTTGGCGGATGCAGCTAAAGCACAACAACAATTAACAGCCAGAAAAACTACAGGCTCTACCATATTATTAGTATAAAGCTTGTTTGTCTTTATTATCTAACTTAACCAAAATCCATTTTTATTAATTGGTGTTTACGTTAATAATAATTTTTCTACTAGCAACTACTAATTAACGAATAATCTTGCCAGTCATTAAATCGGTTATTTGGCTCGACTTTCTTTCCTTGCCAAGCTCACCATTTAACACAGCATCTAACTGGCCATGAAAATACTTTTCGACCATCAGTCTATTTTGAGCACTAGGTTGGCCTGCTAAGTTAGCAGAAGTAGAAACAAGAGGTCCTGTTAAATCACATAATGCTTTAACAAGAGGATGATTGGTTACCCGTAAAGCAACCGTTGCATGAACACCTGTTATCCAAGCAGGCACTCTATTTTGATGAGGAACTAACCAAGTAAAAGGGCCAGGCCAACTCTGTTGTAATTTAGCTAATTGCTGTTTAGGCAAATCATGTAAAATAAAATCAAACTGCTCAATCGTGCTAGCGATTAAGATTAATCCTTTTTCAACAGGACGTGCTTTAAGTTCTAATATTCTTAATGTTGCTTGCTCATCCCAAGGATTACATCCTAAACCCCAGACACCTTCTGTAGGGTAAGCAATTACCCCACCTTGTTTAATTAGATGAGCAACTTGTTCAATCTGCCAACTACTTGCCATTATTTGTGATAACGAACCGAAAGATCATGTACAGCATTAATAAAAGCGGCTGCATTATCAGGATTTACTTCTGGGGTAATGCCATGACCTAAATTAAACACATGTCCAGAACCATTACCATAACCCGCTAAGATACGTTCCACTTCTTCACAAATAGCTGAAGTATTTGCATAAAGTACGGAAGGATCCATATTACCTTGTAAAGCAACCTTATAACCCACTCGCGCTCTAGCTTGCTTAATATCACAAGTCCAATCCAAACCTAAAGCATTAGCTCCTGTATCAGCCATTGCTTCTAACCACTGGCCACCATTTTTAGTAAATAAAATAACAGGGACCTGTCTACCTTCATGCTCTTTAATAAGACCTTCTACGATTTGTTGCATGTAAGACAGTGAAAACTCTAGATAAGCATTAGATGCTAAATTACCACCCCATGTGTCAAATATTTGAACTGCTTGTGCACCTGCTAAGATTTGACCATTTAAATAGTTGATAACTGAGCGTGTTAATTTGGCTAATAAGGCATGTACTACTTCTGGCGTATCATAAGCCATTGCTTTGACTTTACGAAAATCTTTGCTGGAGCCACCCTCAACCATATAAGTGGCTAACGTCCAAGGACTACCAGCAAAACCAATTAATGGTACACGGCCATTTAATTCTTTACGAATAGTACGTACGGCTTGCATTACATAACCTAAATCTTGCTCTGTATCAGGGATAGGTAATGCATTTACATCTGCCATATTACTAATAACTTTTTTGAAGCGCGGGCCTTCTCCTGTTTCAAAATACAAACCTAATCCCATCGCATCAGGAATTGTTAAAATATCTGAAAACAAAATAGCGGCATCTAGGGGAAAACGCTCTAAAGGCTGTAAGGTTACTTCACAAGCTAGCTCTGCATTCTTGCATAAGCTCATAAAGTCGCCCGCTTTATCACGGGTAGCGCGGTATTCTGGTAGGTAACGACCTGCTTGGCGCATCATCCATACGGGTGTTACATCAACGGGCTGTTTTAATAATGCTCGTAGAAAGCGATCATTTTTTAACTCTATCATGGGTACACCTACCAGTTAGCACAAGAAATATTAGCGTAACCCTAACACATCTTGCATATCGTATAAACCATTTGCTTGATCTTGTAACCATAATGCTGAACGCAAAGCACCATTGGCATAAATCATTCGATTAGAAGCTTTATGGGTAATCTCGACACGTTCCCCTTCTGCTGCGAAAAGTACGGTATGGTCTCCAACTACGTCCCCTGCACGCACTGTAGAAAAGCCAATAGTTTCACGTTCACGGGCACCTGTAAAACCTTCTCTACCATAAACAGCAACATCTTTTAAATTACGCCCTAAGGCGTTAGCTACAACCTCACCCATCCGCAATGCAGTACCAGAAGGTGCATCCACTTTATTACGGTGATGTGCTTCTAATACTTCGATATCTACTTCATCACCTAATACTTTGGCTGCCATATCGAGCAATTTAAAACATAGGTTAATGCCAATACTATAGTTAGCAGAAAATACGATCGGGATTTGTTTAGCCGCTTCTGTTATTTGTTGCTTCTGCTCATCAGAAAAACCTGTAGTACCAATAATAATAGCTTTGTTAGCCTGTACACAAAGTTGGATATTTTTCATGGTTGCAGTTGGCTGAGTAAAGTCAATTAATACATCAAAATTATTCAACTGATTTTCTAAAGAGCAATCAACCGCCACACCAATTTTGCCAACGCCTACTAATTCACCAGCATCCACACCCAGTAAACTGCTAGTAGGTTCAACAATAGCCGCGCCAAGGGTAGTTTTTTCATTATTACAAACAGCTGCTACTAAGTTTTTCCCCATACGCCCAGCGGCGCCTATCACTGCTATACGTAACATAGATATATCCTAAGATTTAAAGCTTTCAAAAAAGTTTTTAACACTTTCAAACCAACCCGTAGCTTGTGGACACTGATGGGCTGCTCCATCCATAGTCTCACGTAGCCTCTCTAACAGTTCGCGTTGTTCTTTATCTAGCTTAACAGGTGTTTCAATGATTATTCTGCACAGTAGATCGCCTACAGAACCACCTCTAACAGGTTTTATACCTTTACCACGTAAGCGGAATATTTTTCCTGTTTGAGTACCTTCTGGGATTTTTAACTTAACACGGCCATCTAAGGTAGGAACTTCAAGCTCAGCACCTAAGGCAGCATCGGGGAAACTAATAGGTACTTCGCAGTAAAGATCACGTCCATCACGTTGGAATATTCTGTGCTCTTTAACATTAACCACCACATATAAGTCGCCCGCAGGGCCACCCATCGTGCCAGCTTCACCCTCACCTGTTAAGCGAATTTTATCGCCCGTATCAACCCCAGCAGGTACTTTAACTGCTAAGGTCTTAGTTTCTTGAACTCGACCCTCACCATGACAAACATTACAAGGATCTTTAATGGTTTTGCCACTGCCCTGACAATCTGGACAGGTTTGCTGCACAGAGAAAAACCCTGCCTGCATTCTTACTTGTCCATGACCAGCACAGGTTTTACAAACCTCTGGTGATGAGCCTGCTTTAGCACCGCTACCATGACAGGTATTACAGTTTACGTATGTAGGTACTTTAATAGTAACTTCTTTACCTTGTACAGCTTCTTCTAACGAAAGGTCTAAGGTATAGCGTAGATCATGACCACGCTGCGCACCGCCTCTGCCACGACGACCACCACCATCGCCAAAGATATCGCCAAACATATCAAAAATATCTGAGAAGCCCGCACCACCATGGAAGCCACCACCCATTTGTGGGTCTACGCCAGCATGTCCATACTGATCGTAGGCAGCACGTTTTTGACTATCAGACAATACTTCGTAGGCTTCGTTGGCTTCCTTAAACTTTTCTTCTGCTTCTTTATTGTCAGGATTACGATCAGGGTGGTACTTCATGGCTACCCTTCGGTATGCCTTTTTTAATTCAACTTCTGTAACTGTCCTTTCCACCCCAAGAACTTCATAGTAATCGCGCTTTGCCATAACCTCTATACCTGATAACTCTGCTGTCGCTAATAAATAAAAGTGCCACAGCTTAGATGATTTTTTACTAAAAAGAAATGAATAACTATTTTCTTTATTAAGAAAATATCCCCTTTACAAAGACACAAACGCGGGAGAGTTAACTTCCCGCGTTTGCTATTTCAACATAAAGACCAACCCTAGGTTATTTGTCTTTATTATCTTTTACTTCTTCAAACTCAGCATCTAATACATCATCGCCTTGCTTACTTTGTTCAGCGCCTGCGCCAGCATCCTGAGCTTGTCCTTGAGCTTGATCTGCATAAGCTCGTTGGGTGATTGGCATCATTAAGTCGTTTAATAGCTTAACTTTAGCTTCAATCTCATCTTTATTATCTGCTTTAACTGCTTCTTCAACATCAGCAATTGCTTTTTCTAAAGATGTTTTTTCATCAGCTGTTACCTTTTCACCTAAATCAGTAATCATCTTACGTGCAGCATGAGCTGTTTGATCACCTAAGTTACGTGCAGATACTAACTCTTCAAACTTACGATCTTCTTCAGCATTCGCTTCCGCATCACGTACCATTTTTTCAATCTCTTCATCAGAAAGACCAGAGTTAGCCTTAATCACGATAGATTGTTGTTTACCAGTAGCCTTATCTTTTGCTGAAACATTTAAGATACCGTTTGCATCAATATCAAACGTTACTTCAATTTGTGGTACACCACGTGGAGCTGGTGGAATATCAGCCAGATCAAACTTACCTAAAGTCTTGTTTTGTGCTGCTTGCTTACGCTCACCTTGTAACACATGGATAGTTACTGCATTTTGGTTATCATCTGCGGTTGAAAACACTTGCGATTTCTTAGTAGGAATCGTGGTGTTTTTATCAATTAGCGGAGTCATTACGCCACCCATAGTTTCAATACCTAAGGTTAATGGTGTAACGTCCAATAACAATACATCTTTTACATCACCTGCTAATACCGCACCTTGAATAGCAGCACCCATTGCTACTGCTTCATCAGGATTGACATCACGACGTGGCTCTTTATTAAAGAACTCAGTTACCTTTTGTTGTACTAAAGGCATACGAGTTTGACCACCTACTAAAATCACCTCATCAATTTTGCTTGCATCAAGACCTGCGTCTTTTAAAGCAATCTTACATGGCTCAATAGTACGGGCTACTAAATCTTCAACCAATGCTTCTAATTTTGCACGGGTTACTTTTACATTCAAGTGCTTAGGACCTGTTTGGTCAGCAGTTATATAAGGTAAGTTAACATCGGTTTGTTGGCTAGAAGAAAGTTCAATCTTAGCTTTTTCAGCCGCTTCTTTTAAACGCTGCATTGCTAGTGGATCACCTTTAAGATCCATGCCATTTTCTTTCTTAAACTCATCTGCTAAATAATCGATTAAACGGATATCAAAGTCTTCACCACCTAAGAAGGTATCACCATTAGTTGCTAATACTTCAAATTGGTGTTCGCCATCTACTTCAGCGATTTCAATAACAGAAACGTCAAAAGTACCACCACCTAAGTCATAAACGATAATAGTATGGTCACCTTTTGATTTATCCATACCATAAGCAAGTGCCGCCGCTGTTGGCTCGTTGATAATACGCTTAACATCTAAACCAGCAATTTTACCAGCATCTTTTGTTGCTTGACGTTGGCTATCATTAAAATAAGCAGGTACAGTGATCACAGCTTCAGTTACAGGCTCGCCTAAATAATCTTCAGCTGTTTTTTTCATTTTCTTTAAAACTTCTGCTGAAATTTGAGGAGGCGCCATTTTCTGACCATTTACCTCAACCCAAGCATCACCATTGTCTGCTTTAACGATTTTATAAGGCACTAATTTAATATCTTTTTGTACCACATCTTCATCAAACTTACGGCCAATTAAACGTTTTACCGCAAATAAAGTATTATGAGGATTAGTTACTGCCTGACGTTTAGCAGATTGACCTACTAAGATTTCACCATCATTTGTATAAGCAATAATAGAAGGCGTAGTACGCGCACCCTCTGCGTTCTCAATAACCTTTGATGTACCATTTTCTAATACAGACACACAGGAATTCGTTGTTCCTAAGTCAATACCAATAATTTTACCCATTTATACTTCTCCTGAAACTTTGATTTAACGCCAATTTCGTTTCAATTAATCAGCGTTCAAAACTGAACTTGTTAGATAGATAAGGGCTTTTTATAAAATTTCAAGCCCTTTAGTTACTTTTTTTAGGGTGCTTTACTTACCACTACCATTGCAGGGCGTAATAACCTTCCATTTAACAGATAACCTTTTTGAAATACTTTTAGCACAGTATTTGGCTCTACATTTGCACTTGGCTCCATAGCCATTGCTTGCTGAGTCTCAGGATTAAACGGTTCACCCTCAGGGTTAACTTCCTCAATTTGAAATTGCTTTAAGGTATCTTTAAACACTTTAAGCGTTAACTCCATACCTTCACGAATAGCTACTACTGACTCATGATCGCCTGTTGAAACTTCAATACCACGCTCCAAACTATCCAATACAGGTAACAATGCTAAAGAAAATTTTTCCAAAGCGAATTTGTGCGCTTTCTCAACATCCTGCTCAGCACGGCGACGCATATTTTGCATTTCTGCTACAGCGCGCAGTGCCTGATCTTTAGCTTCTGCTAATTGCTCTTCTAACTCAGCAATACGATTACTTACTGCATCGTCCTGTGACATGTGTTGTTCTTGTCCGTTTTCTTGCTCTGGTAATTCAGACTCTTGCTTTTGCTCATCAGTCATTAGTTTCTCCTTCTAAAACTTGTAGATACTTAACATAAACTAAGCCTCTTATTTGTACTCTATATGGGGTAACTTTTATAATTTTCAAGAGGCCTTACTGGTATTTTTACTTTTTGACACACAGCTATTATTTTCAATAAAAATTTTAAACTTCTACAAGATCAATGGACGCCTAAACAACATTAGGGTAGACTATTATCCCGTCTTTAATTTAAAGCGATATGAATAAAAAATTTCATATTAATTTTTGTATGCTATTGAAATACATTAATTTTTAGCTTTTTCATTGCTATTTTGGGTTAACTAAATTACCCATATTAATGCTGGGAATTCTCATGACGCGTTATATCTTCGTCACAGGCGGTGTTGTTTCTTCATTAGGTAAAGGTATCGCCTCTGCTTCTTTAGCAGCTATTTTAGAGGCACGCGGCCTCAAAGTTACTCTTCTCAAACTTGATCCATATATTAACGTCGATCCTGGCACAATGAGCCCTTTCCAACATGGGGAAGTGTTTGTTACAGATGATGGCGCTGAAACGGACCTCGATCTTGGTCATTACGAACGTTTTGTACGTACAACCATGACTCAAAATAATAACTTTACGACAGGTCGTGTTTATGCCGATGTATTGCGTAAAGAGCGTCGTGGTGATTATTTAGGTGCCACTATTCAAGTTATCCCTCATATTACGGATGAAATTAAACACCGTATTATTAAAGGTGCAGGTGATGCTGATATCGCCATGGTGGAAATTGGCGGTACAGTAGGTGATATTGAATCACAACCTTTTTTAGAAGCTATTCGTCAGTTACGTGTAGAAGTGGGTGCTAAACGTGCCATGTTAATGCACCTTACCCTAGTACCTTATATAGCTACCGCAGGCGAAACTAAAACTAAGCCCACTCAGCACTCGGTAAAAGAATTACGCTCTATCGGTTTACAACCAGATATTTTAATTTGTCGCTCAGATCACCCAATAGATTTAGCTTCACGTCGTAAAATTGCTCTATTTACCAACGTAGAAGAACGTGCTGTTATTTCTTTAGAAGATGCTAATACTATTTATCGCATTCCTTCTATGCTTCATGCACAAGGTTTAGACGACTTCGTGGCGGAACGCTTTGATTTAGACTGTAATACTGCTGATCTATCAGAATGGGATCGTGTCGTTGATGCTAAACTAAATCCAGAAAAAGAAGTTACTATTGCCATGGTAGGCAAATATATGGAGTTACTGGATGCTTATAAATCATTAATTGAAGCATTAACTCATTCAGGTATTGAAAACCGTACCAAAGTAAATCTACGTTATATTGATTCAGAAGATATTGAAGAAAAAGGCACCGAGTTATTAGCTGATGTAGATGCTATCTTAGTACCTGGTGGCTTTGGTTTACGTGGTGTAGAAGGAAAAATTAGCACCGTACAATATGCCCGTGAAAATAAAATACCTTACCTAGGCATTTGTTTAGGTATGCAAGTAGCTGTTATTGAGTTTGCACGCCATATCGTTGGTATGGAAAAAGCCAACTCTACCGAATTTGATAAAAATACCCCTTATCCTGTAGTTGGGTTAATCACCGAATGGCAAGACGCAACAGGTGCTACAGAAATACGCAATGAAGCCTCTGATCTAGGCGGAACCATGCGTTTAGGCGCACAGAATTGCAAATTAGAGAGCCCTTCACAAGTTCACAATTGTTATCAAAAAGATATTATTAGAGAACGCCACCGCCATCGTTATGAGGTTAATAACAACCTTCTTCCGCAATTGATTAAAGCTGGGCTAAAAGTAACAGGTCGTTCAGAAGATGGGGCATTGGTGGAAGTTGTTGAAGCCCCTGATCATCCTTGGTTTGTAGCTTGCCAGTTCCATCCAGAGTTTACCTCTACCCCACGGGATGGACATCCATTATTTAGTGGTTTTGTGAAAGCTGCCATCAAACAACATGAGTTAAAAGGTTAATATGAACCAGAAAACAATTCGTGTAAAAAATATAGAGATTGCCAATAACAAGCCTTTTGTGCTTTTTGGTGGTATGAATGTGCTTGAATCTCGCGATTTAGCTTTACAGATTTGCGAACATTATAAAAAAGTCACTGATAAATTAGGTATTCCTTACGTTTTTAAAGCGAGCTTCGATAAGGCCAATCGCTCCTCTATTAATTCATTTAGAGGCCCAGGTTTAGATGAAGGCTTAAAAATCTTTGAAGAAGTAAAAAAAGCCTTTGATGTACCTGTTATTACTGATGTTCATGAGCCTTATCAAGCGGCACCTGTTGCAGAAGTATGTGAAATTATCCAACTACCTGCTTTTCTTTCTCGACAAACTGATTTAGTAATAGAGATGGCAAAAACAGGGGCAGTTATTAATATCAAAAAAGCCCAGTTTTTAGCGCCTCATGAAATGAAGCATATTCTTAACAAATGTGTAGAAGCAGGCAACGATCAATTAATTCTATGTGAACGTGGTAGCTGTTTTGGTTATAACAACTTAGTGGTTGATATGCTTGGCTTTGGCATAATGAAGCAATTTGAATATCCTGTATTTTTTGATGTAACCCATGCTTTACAAATGCCAGGTGGCCGCGCTGACTCTGCAGGTGGCCGTCGAGCACAAGTGACTGATTTAGCCAAAGCAGGGCTTAGCCAAGGTCTTGCTGGTTTATTCTTAGAGGCACATCCTGATCCTGACCATGCTAAATGTGATGGACCCTGTGCATTACCTCTGGACAAGTTGGAGCCTTTCCTAAGCCAACTTAAACAACTGGATGATTTAATTAAATCATTCCCTCCTGTACAAACTGCTTAATGGCCTACAAGGCTGTATATTGGAGTAACAATAACAATGGCAAAAATTGTTGATATTAAAGGTCGTGAAGTTTTAGATTCTCGTGGTAACCCAACGGTTGAAGCAGACGTTATCCTTGACAATGGTATTTTAGGCCGCGCCTGCTCACCATCTGGAGCCTCTACTGGCTCACGTGAAGCACTAGAACTGCGTGATGGTGATAAAGCTCGTTATTTAGGTAAAGGCGTACTAAAAGCAGTGGCTAATATTAATGGTCCTATCCGCGATGCTTTACTAGGGAAAGATCCTGTAGCCCAAGCAGACCTTGATCAAATCATGATTGATTTAGATGGCACGGACAATAAAGAAAATTTAGGTGCCAACGCAATCTTAGCAGTCTCCTTAGCTAATGCCAAAGCTGCCGCTCAAACACAAGGCATTCCTCTGTATGAGCATATCTCCAATCTAAATGGTACACCTAGACAATACAGTATGCCTGTGCCAATGATGAACATCATTAATGGTGGCGAACATGCTGATAATAATGTGGATATTCAAGAATTTATGATTCAGCCAGTAGGTGCCCCAACTTTTGCAGAAGCATTACGGATGGGTACTGAAATATTCCACCATTTAAAAGCTATTTTAAAAGAGCGTAAATTAAGTACTGCCGTAGGCGATGAAGGTGGTTTTGCACCTGATTTTTCATCTAACGAAGCTGCATTATCAGCTATCGTTGCTGCTGTAGCGAAAGCAGGTTATAAACTAGGTGATGATGTTACGCTAGCTTTAGATTGTGCTTCTAGTGAATTTTATAAAGAAGGCAAATATGTTTTAGCAGGCGAAGGAAAATCTTTTACCTCTGCTGAATTTGCTGACTATTTAGATAACTTAACCAATATGTACCCTATTATCTCTATTGAAGATGGTATGGATGAATCTGATTGGGACGGTTGGAAAGTATTAACAGATAAAATTGGTAAGAAAACTCAACTAGTAGGTGATGATCTTTTTGTAACCAATACCAAAATTTTACAAGAAGGGATTGAAAAAGGAATTGCCAACTCCATCCTTATCAAATTCAACCAAATTGGCTCATTAACTGAAACGTTAGCTGCTATTAAAATGGCTAAAAAAGCAGGTTATACAGCGGTTATCTCTCACCGTAGTGGTGAAACGGAAGATGCTACTATTGCTGATTTAGCCGTAGGTACTGCAGCAGGTCAAATTAAAACGGGTTCTCTTTGCCGTAGCGATCGTATAGCTAAATATAATCAACTACTTCGTATTGAAGAAAAATTAGGTGATAAAGCACCTTATAATGGTCGTAAAGAATTTACTAAATAAATTTTCTTATTTAATGCAGGCGCAATGCCTGCATTAAGCTAATTATTATTCTTGATATTTACTAATCTGATAGCCTTTTTCTTGTAATAAACTCAGCAATCCTTTTTCTCCTATCAAACCAACAACGTTAATATAAACTAATGTTTTTTCTTTCTTTCTACTAAGTTCATCTATGCTTATAGCATAAATAACTTTTTTCTGATCTATCACCTCTTTCACTTTACTTAATTTGCTAAAACCACTTTTCTTATCCCATTCATTTATTTGGTCTAAATCACCTTTATAAACTGTTTCGTTATATTCATCAGCTGTAGGATTTTCATTTTTATTATCGCTCAAACAAGCTTTAATATACTGATTAGTATCTGTTCTATCAACTGCTATGAAAAGTTCTCTGTCCTCAAAAAGCTCACTTAACGAGAGAATAATCTTATCTTTTTGTTTAGCTTCATTATACAAAGCTTCTTGTATTCTAAAACTATAACCTAACTCTCCTGACTCTATAATATTTAAAAGAACACATACAGACATAGGTGACAAAGTTTTTAAAACATTTTCAGTAAATAAGGCATTTTTATCTTGATAAGTCAATAACTGCTGCCAAATATCTGCTGACACTTTATCTTTCAAAGACTCTGTCTCAGGTAGTATCATTAGATTAGCTACGAACCAGTTATTAATATCCGCGATAAGCCCATCTGGTACAGTTTGAAAAACTACCTGTTCAGCTTCGTTAAGTATTTTTTGATAAGGAGCTGGTAATGGCCATTGTGCAGGCTTAATAAAAGTAGTAATCGCAACAATAGTAATTTGTTGTTCACCTTTTTTAGCTACCCAAATGCCATGTTCTGCATTTACTAAAGTAGCGAAACAACTTAACAATAATATAAAGCTGAGACTTATTCTGTGCTTTTTAATTAATAATTTCTCTATCATAAAACTCCATTCCCTCTTATTTGATAGTAGTGATTAATTGTTCTAATAGCGGTTGATACAACTCTTGTCCCCTTAATTCATCTATCCAATTTTGAGGAATACTACTAATACTATCTCGCAACCCAATAATTCCACCCACAATACAAGCTGTTGTATCGGTATCATTCCCCAAAGAAATGGCGTAACGAACCGCTTTTTGATAAGAGGGAATAGCTAATACAACTTTAACTGCTCGCAATGAGTCAACCACATAACCACTACCCGTTGCAGGAATATCATCATCAGGACAGATATGAAACTCCAACTCCTGAAGGGCTTCTTCATTATCTTCATAAAACACACGTAAAAAATCCACTGCTTTCTGCCAAGAATTATCATCGTCATTTAAAACATAGCGAGCCACTAAACAATATAAAGCACAGCATAACTGTGAACGCAAATGACCATGAGTAACTAATGATTGTTGTTGAGCATCTCTAACTAGCTGCTCATCCGTGCCTTTATGCCATAAAGCAAGAGGTAATACTCGCATTAACGCACCATTACCATTACTAAACTCATCACTAGCCCCTGCTAAATTTGGTACAACTCCTTGCTTTAGTCTACAAATAGCCTGTCCAGTTGCAATACCTACATCATAGACTAAATTATCAACAGCCATATATCCATGTTCATACCAATTAATTAATCGATTAGCAAAATCCCTTAAATCCAATTGCCCACAATGAAGTAACGAAGCCAATAAACATAATGCCTGTGCACCATCATCTGACCATGTAGCAGGCAATATTTCTTGATGCGCACGATTAAATCCTATTGGTGGAGAATAATTTATCTTATCCAATGAGGGTATTTCATCTGGGGAGTGAAACTCATAAGGTACTCCTAAAGCATCACCAATTAATAAGCCCAATAAACCACCTGTTATTCTATCCCGATAAGAAACTTGACCATCCATAATTAACACCCTAACTATCCCATCTCTTATTGATTCCAAGATTCTAATTTATCTGTCATAAAACTGTCATCATTAATTGCTATATTAAGATAAATTGAATGGTATAAATATTGCTGTTTATTTATAAAATAATACGTTGTAAGTGATTAGAAATGTCAAAAAACAAAATTGATCAATTTAGAGAAAAATTTAATAACAATGCTGATTCTTTAGGTAATCTCTTCGTTGAAGTTTTTCATTATCTTGCGCTATTTGCTGTAGGCGCCATTATTGCTTGGGCTGCATTACAAGAATTTTTAGGGATATTTGCCAATAAAAAACCCCTAATTGATGGTATTTTAATGCTGTTTATTTACCTTGAATTAGGTGCCATGGTGGGTATTTATTTTAAGACAAAAAGAATGCCTGTCCGCTTTCTTATCTATGTTTCTATTACTGCATTAACCCGTTTATTGATTTCTCATATATCCCATAATCATCAACCTAACTGGGGAATTATTCAAGTCTGTGGCGCTATTTTATTATTGGCAATTGCGGTGCTAATTGTGCGAATTGCTTCTTCTCGTTTC
The DNA here is from genome assembly GCF_016653615.1 of Entomomonas asaccharolytica. NCBI lineage: Bacteria > Pseudomonadati > Pseudomonadota > Gammaproteobacteria > Pseudomonadales > Pseudomonadaceae > Entomomonas > Entomomonas asaccharolytica. The sequence goes on from NZ_CP067393.1 coordinate 3,104,730, forward strand.
CATGTAAAAGAAGAAGATGAAAGCAGATAATAATAACATTGATTACTTATACTTCATTTAGTAAGCTTAGTTTATCTACTTAAATATGTTAATTCTGTCATTATGTTAAACATTGGCTACCATAATCTTGCTGCTGGTACTATTGCTGCAGTAGTAACAACGTTAGAAATGAAATCCCCACCACCCTTGCGTACTGAACAAAATATCTCAGAGTGGAAGTTAGAACATTGGCTACAACCTGATTTAAAGAGTTACCAAGCGCTATATCGTCGTATAGGTGAGGAATGGTTATGGAGCTCAAGACTGCTTATGGCAGATGCTACTCTCTCAGAAATTATCAACGACCCTAAGGTAGAAGTATATGTCCTAATTACACCTAGCGGTACAGGACTTTTAGAATTAGACTTCCGCATCAACAATGAATGTGAACTAGCATTCTTTGGTATTTCCTCAGAGCTTATAGGAACAGGGGCTGGAAGATGGTTGATGAGTCGCGCATTAGAACTTGCTTGGTCACGCCCAATAAATCGCTTTTGGGTTCACACTTGTACCCTAGATCATCCCAATGCATTAAGTTTCTATCAACGTTCAGGCTTTATCCCTATCTCTCGCCAAATTGAAGTAATGGCTGACCCACGTTTGACAGGAGTGCTGCCCAAAACGGCAGCACCTCAAATACCCTGTCTTACTAATAAATCATAAATATATTAAAAAGCTTTTAGCTACGGTAATAATACTAACAAATAAGTATATAACTTATTTCATCATACCAATCATAATACCGCCAGCGACTATTAACGCTAAGCCCATAATTGTTGCTACTAACTCTCTACCATGCTTATGTTCATGTAATAAAAAGATACCACCTAAAGTTGAGATAACAACACTCATCTGCGATAAAGTGAACCCTGTAGCAACACCATTTCTACTAGCAGAAATAAGATAAGCAATAGCTGCAATAGCAAAAGCGAAACCCGTTAGCAAATTTTTCCATGTAGTCTTTTCAGTAATTACTGTCTTCAAATCTTTGATTGATAAAATACATGCCATTAATACCATACCCAATGCCTGTGGTAAAAAGCCAGACCATCCTTCAATATCAAATACACGTGGTAACACTGCGTAGCCCAAATAACCAATGGTAGATACTAATAAGATAATAAGACCAGACACCATATTTTTACTGCTTTCTTCGTCTTTATCCTTTTTATAAGCAGTTAAAAAGATACCAATAATAATAATTAAAATAGCGCTAGCACCTATTATTTTTACAGTGGTGCCTGCCCATTCTTTGAAAAAAATTACTCCAAATAATGAAGCAGAAACTATTTGTAAGCCAGTAGAAATTGGCATCGCTTTAGAAACGCCAATTTTCGTAAAAGCAGAGTATTGGTAAAATTGACCAAAAGACCAAGCTAAACCTGATAGAAAACCACCAATTAACACACTTTGTGCCATAGAAGGTTGTACTACTACATATACCCCTATCGCAACTATAAGTGCTCCTATGGTTGTACCAAGAATTTGATTGGTTGGTTTACCACCCATTTTACTTACTATGAGCGGAACGAGCCCCCAAAATACAGCAGGTATAAGTGCAATCAATATATTATTCATCTATTCACCTTTAATAATGAATTGACCATTTCTATTGGAAAAATGATAAAAAGTTGTATTACTTACTACCAATAATGTAATGATTTTCATATATAAAGATCGTGCAAATGCTAACTGTGCGGTTACACTAACTACTACATCTGATTCAATTACATACTGCATTGGAATCGTCTTTTTAAACGGGACTATCTTACTAATATCTCTTTATAAGAAGAGTATCAGTGATTGTCAGTAATCTACCTTTAAAATTTCTATCTATAACTAACCATAAATTAATAAAATTTAATGATTTATAAAGTATAATGCAGTCAGTAAAAAAAGACTCCTTATCTGGCCAAAAGTCTTATAAAATTCAATAAGATAATACAGTCAAAATAATTTTTATAATTAACTAAACGTCTAATAAAATTAATTTTTCAAATAACTTTTTTACAAAAATTAATTAAAAACATTTATTATCTTTTCATCATTCTTTCAGACGCGATTAAAAGATAAATTTATGAAAACCATAGGCTTAATAGGTGGTATGAGTTGGGAAAGTACTACAAATTACTATCGACTTATTAATACATTAGTTAAACAACAATTAGGCGGCCTGCATTCAGCTAAAATCGCTTTATACAGTGTAGACTTTGCTGAAATTGAACTATTACAACAACAAGGTAATTGGCAACAAGCAGCTCAATACCTAACAGAAGTAGCACTTAACATTGAAAAAGCAGGCGCTGATTTTCTAGTTATTTGTACTAATACTATGCATATTGTGGCAGAACAAATTCAGCAGAATATAAAGATACCACTTATTCATATTGCTGATGCAACAGGCGAAGCGCTAATAGCAAAAAATATAAAAACGGTTGGATTATTAGGTACTGCTTTTACTATGGAAAAAGATTTCTATAAAGGACGTTTAGCAGATAAATATGGCCTAACGGTTATTACGCCAAATGAGCATGAACGCCAACAAGTACACCAAATTATTTTTCATGAACTTTGTGTAGGGAGTATTAAGCCTGAATCCAAACAAACTTATTTAACTATTATTGATAAATTAGTTAAAGAAGGGGCTGAAGCTATTATTTTAGGCTGTACCGAAATTGGCATGTTAATAAAACAACAAGACACTCAAATACCTTTATTCGATACAACCTCTATTCATGCTGAAAAAGCGGTTAAATTGGCTTTAAGCTAGCTGTTTGAAAATCTTCTATTGTTGTTCGAACAAAAAGAAAATAACCGATCCCTTCAATAAATTGTAAGCTCCAAATAACAATCAGGAGATTACAATGACTAAAACTATTTTATGTTTAGGAGATTCTTTAACTAAAGGTTATGGCAGTACAGAAACAAAATTTACATACCCAAGCCATTTAAAAGAAGTTCTAAAGAGCTTTGGTAGTTATAACATTATTAATGCAGGTGTTATAGGTGATACCTCTATCGGCGCACTAAATCGTATTGATGGACTACTCAGAACATATCAACCCTATCTTGTTATTACCTGTATCGGTACTAATGATATGTTACTTAACACTAACCCTGCTGTAACGAAATCCAATATTATCTCTATTTGTAATAAGGTTTCGCAATTTGGTGCAAGAAACTTATTATTAGGAGTACCCAATTGGTTTAATGGTGTACCTATTACTGTAGCTGTTGATCACCCTATGTATGCTGAAATTGGCCAACAATTAGGTATCTATGTACAAACAGGTGGTCTAGCACTATATGAGTCTGATTCCATGTGGCGTTTTGATAATGTTCATCTTAATAATTTTGGCTATATGGGTTGGTCTTATTATGTAGGGCAAGCAATGAATTATGGTGGCTTATTGTAAAGCCATATAACACTCTTTAATACCTCAATAGAGAGTGTTATAAATTATCCGTCAACAAACTATATTTAATTATTATTTAGCGCTTTCCAACCTAACAGCAATAAAGGTAAATCTTTACTACTTACATATTGCTCTGCCCCCAACCCCATCGCTGTTTGTAATAATACGCTACAGGCTTTACTCCACTCAGTAGCTAGATATACCTCATCGCCATAGCCTGCTAGCTTAATAAAGGCTGCATCACCTACCAACTCTTTTGCTTTTTTATGCACTAAATCATTGATTGTTAAAAAACCATTATAAATAGGGGATGCATTTTCACCTTCACCAATGGCTAATGTTCCTGAATGATCTGCATCTTGGTGCATGGTTGAATTACTGGTTTTACTTAACCATGTATTCCATACATTGCCATAAGCTTCTGTACTGATTGGATTTGCTAAGGCTGCTAATTGGTTTATTTGTGGTAGTGTAATCTGACAGATATTATCCAATAACTGACAAACTTTTTCGCCCTTAGGGCCAAACAACAATGAGCATGGGAGTTGTTTTAAGGGTCTAATAGTAGTTGCAGCTATATAATCACTGTCTTCATTTAATTGGCTACTCTCTAAACCCTCTATTATTTCAACAAACCATAAATCAACAGGCCATTGTTTAACATAAATTGTAGCCACATCATAATGAACAATCCATGGTGTAATTTGATTAGTTACTGTTTGCCCTATATGCTGTTGCTTAAGTGCGCCCTGCTCATCACTTGCAGTAAAGACAAAACCATAAATCAGATTATTCATTTATTTAATTCTATATTAACCACTTCATAACCAGAGGATAAACAACGAATTAACCACTCCTCTAAAAACTGATTAAGTTGTCTTTTTTCATCAGGCTGATGCATTGCTTTATTGGGATAAGCATACACCCCTCTGAAACTACGGGTATTTTGAGCAAAGGTGACTTCTGCTAATTGTGCATCATGATAACAACGAATATACAGCTGAGGAGCAACCATCCAATCTAACAAGCTATCTTGTTTTAATAGGATATAAGAAGTATAAGGACTATTTTCAAGCACTGTAAAGGTTAAATGTGTGGCTATTTTTTGATCTGCTGTAAAAGCAATACAACGGCTATATCCTGTTTCGCGCATGTTCGGCAGCAACCGCATTAAAGCTGCATAATTACGCTCATAAATAGCTTGAAGCGCTGAAAGATCAACAGCATAATGTTCTTTCTGAGTTACAACCATTGTTTACGAACCTTACTTCTATTAATAATTAACCACTGCAATGCAATAATACCTGCTGCATTTTGAATTAATCCTTTATTTAAATTTTTTACCGCTTCTTTAAAATCCCATACATGGGTACGAATATCTTCACCCTCATCTTTAAGACCATGAACACCACCCGCTTTGCTACTATCACAAATACCTAAATATAAGTAAATATATTCATTACTGCCGCCCACAGATGGATAGTAACGAGTGATGGGAAGTAGTTCTTTAATTTCTAAATTAGCTTCTTCAATTGCTTCTCGATAAGCTACATTCTCAGGGTCTTCACCTTCTTTATCGATCAAACCTGCAACGAGCTCTAACATCCAAGGGTTAGCACTTTTTTCAACAGCACCCACCCTCATTTGCTCAACAAATATGACTTTATCTAGCACAGGATCATAAGGCAGCATACAAACTGCATCAGGGCGCACAAATAATTCTCTAGAAAGAATAGGGCCCTCTTCACCAGAAAAAAGTTTATGACGTATTTTAAGACGATCTAATTTATAAAAACCACTGAAACAATTTTCGCGTTTAAGAATCTCTACCGCGCCACTATCTAGTGCTGTTGTTTTTTTTAAATCAATAATAGGATCAAAAGGTTTAGTCATTTTTTCAAGTAATCTCAGCAGTTATTTAATAATTATAGTCATACTCTAAGGTTTAATATCTTCGCCCCAGCGTGGGAAATCAGCCACCTCTAAGCCAAATAAATCCAAAGCTCTTACGACTGAGTGGTGCACCATATCATCTAATGATTTAGGTTTATCATAAAAAGCAGGTACAGGCGGCATTACTATTCCCCCCATTTCACTAACTGCTAACATTTGCTTAATATGACCTGTATGTAATGGTGTTTCCCTTAGCATTAACACCAGTCTACGTCGCTCTTTTAATACCACATCAGCAGCCCGCGTTAATAAATTAGAAGAAACACAACTAGCAATCTCTCCCAACGTTCTTACAGAACAAGGAGCAATTAACATTCCTACTGTTTTAAAAGAACCGCTAGAAATAGCAGAGCCTATATCATTAATCGCATAATTAACATCAGCTAAATCCCTTACTTCCTCTCTGCTAAAATCTGTTTCATATTCGCGGGTTAACTCAGCAGGTTTGGTAATCACTAAATGACTTTCTACATTTAATTTTTTTAATAGTTTGAGGGCATGCACACCATACACAAAACCTGTTGCACCTGTTATTCCCACTATAATTCGCTGCTTTGTCATACCAAACCTTTATTCGCTATCTTTTAGCATAATGGGTTGTTAAAAGCTTTTTTCAACCCAATGCTTAACTATTAACCTCTATATTTCTTCTAACACGTATTTAACAATGATTTGTTCAGGTATTTCTACTAAGCTTACAAAATACACCATATCATCTAAAACGTTATTATCTTCATCTTTAAAATACCAGATTAAATAATTGTTTAACTGATTAATAACCAAATCATCATAATTACCAACTTGCTGCCAACCATCTTCTTTATAAAGTTCGGCTAACTCTTGATCTAATAGATTAGAGCAATAGCTATACTCTGCACCTTGTGCCACTTGATAGTAAAGCATCAACGCTAAAAATGACTGTAAATCAAATTCTAAATCATAACTAGAGCCATCTTCATCACACTGAAAAACTTTGCCTTGCTGATCAACACCCCAATAGCACACACCTTGATTTTCTTCTAAAAAGACCAATAAATTATCTTTAATATGTAATTGTTCTGGCAAAGCAAACAACTGAAAAGCACTCATAAATTGAGGCACTTTACCCACTGTTTGATAGAGGCTTGTTAGCTCCACGGGTAAAGCTTGCCCTAGTCTTTGCTCTGTTTGATCTAATATACTTTGCTCAATTCCATCTTGGGCTGTTAAAGCTCTACCCAAAAGGCTTTCTGCAATAGTTTGAAAGGCGTTATTTTGCTTGTTTAGTTGCGTCATGCTAGCCACTTACCGTTATTAATAGATTACTAGGTGATAAGTATTAACGATGACCCCATGATTAGCAATTAATTTATAATGAATTATGTAAAAAAAAGGCCATACATTTTACTGTATAGCCCAAAGGAGTAGACTACAATTTAGGCAGGAATAGAAGCTATATTTGCCTCTCTTTCCCAAACTCTGTGTTGTTTCATTACTTCTAACAAGCTAGCTACTAATTTCTTAGGATCGTCATTTAATAGCACACCTGCATCCTCTACTAAATCAGAAGCAGCATCAAATACTTCTTTTGCATCCTCTTGTAAGGCAATGGCTTTTAAATGTTTAAAGGCTTGTAATAGATAGTGCTTAGCATCACCATTAGCAGCCAAGGTAGCAACATTCTCATTACCAGTAGGTATTAATACTGCATCAACTAATACTGATGGCATACCACCAATAATATCGTCAACCATCAACTGTTCACCTTCGCGCGTTTTTACCATACCTGAGCGAGGAGCTAATACCACACTAAAGACACCCGCCTTGGTAAGTGCATCTTTTATCTTGCCAACAGAAGTACCACATACGCCATCTGCTACCAATATCGCCACTTTACTTGCTGCCACTGGACGTTCTTTATTGGCATAAAGACTAAGGGCTGGATCTTTCTCTAACCCATTTACTGCCTTAGGCACAGGATATTTCAATTGTTCTGGAGTTAACTCAATGCTTAAATTCGCGCCAACACGTTTAGCTAGCTCATGATCAACATGTGCTAATAAATCAACAATGCGTTCTCTAATATATCTTCTCGCTACTTTACCTAATTCAAAACTAAAGGCGCCTACAATATGATCTTGTTCTACTTTAGTTTGGCTTAGCCAGAATAAACGAGGATGTGAATAGAATTCTGTAAAAGAAGGACTACGCTCACGAATTTTTTGCGCATCTATACGCTCGTGATAGCTCTCATAACCACCGCCTTTTGCAGCTGCAGGTGTTTCTCTTGGCCAGTTATTACTTACTGAATTAGGCTCATAGTTTGCACCTTGAATCACCTCAGATTGATGGAAACCATCACGCTGATGATTGTGATAAGGACAAACTGGACGATTAATAGGTATTTGATGGAAATTAGCGCCACCTAAACGATGTAATTGGGTATCTCTATAAGAGAAAATACGACCTTGTAATAAAGGGTCATTAGAGAAATCAATACCAGGCACAACATTAGCAGGGCAGAAAGCCACTTGCTCTGTTTCTGCAAAGTAGTTATCTGGGTTGCGATTAAGTACCATTCTACCTACTTTTTTCACAGGTACTAACGCTTCTGGAATTAGTTTTGTTGGGTCTAAAATATCAAAATCAAATTTATGTTCATCTTCTTCTGGAATAATTTGTAAACCTAACTCAAATTCAGGGTATTGGCCTGCTTCAATTCGCTCCCAGAAATCTTTACGATGGAAATCTGGATCTCTACCCATAATAGCGTTTGCTTCATCCCATAATAGAGAAGCTGTGCCATATTTAGGTTTCCAATGGAATCTTACAAAATGACTCTTACCTTCTGCATTAACTAAACGATAGGTATGAATACCAAAGCCTTCAATAGTACTTAAACTACGAGGTATACCACGGTCTGACATTGCCCACATCACATTATGTAATGCTTCTGGTTGTAATGAAATATAATCCCAAAACGTATCATGGGCACTTTGTCCTTGTGGTACTTCGTTATGTGGCTCAGGTTTAACAGCATGCACAAAATCAGGGAATTTCATGGCATCTTGGATAAAGAACACCGCTGTATCATTACCCACTAAATCATAGTTACCTTCTTGGGTATAAAACTTAGTAGCGAAACCACGAATATCACGTACAGTATCTGACGAACCTCTGCTACCTTGCACCGTAGAAATTCGTACAAAAACAGGCGTTTTTATTTTAGTGTTAGTTAAAAAATCCGCTTTTGTATATTTTTCTAATGACTCAAATACTTCAAAAAATCCATGAGCACCTATTGCACGTGCGTGCACAACACGTTCGGGAATACGTTCACGATCAAAATGCCCCATTTTATCTTGCATGATAAAATCTTCTAACAATGAAGGGCCGCGGTTACCCACTTTCAATGTATTTTGATTATCAGCAATTTTAGCCCCAAGATTGGTAGTTAATGGTTGTTGATCGCCACTAACACGAACTTTGTCGAGGTCTTTACTTTTATCAGTAGTATTATTAGGTAATTTTAATGAACCAGGTGCTGTTGGTTCTTGACCAGGTGGCGTTGGTTTGGGGGTTGGTTTAATCGATACATCAGAAGGAGCTGTGTCTTTAAGATGGGGGGCGACAGCTTCTTTACCAGGCATAGGTGCTTGATGTGACTTTTTACTCATCGTATTGCTCCTTATAATCACTGCAATTTATTTTGCGTTATTACAAGCAAATAGGCTCTGCTACTAACTAAACTTATAAGTAGAAACTTATAATACAATCGATTGTTATCACCGTAGAAAGCCTAAAGCTTTTATTTAATCGGTTAGGCTAATGTTACAAATCATCTATACCTTATGAGAGTAATCAAACATTTAATGGACGACAATAAGACGTTAGCCTTAGAGTTAATAAGGAGATGTTGTTTTTTAAATAGATTTTGTAGTGAAAAGTAATTTAGCTCTGTACTGTTATTCCCTATAATAGCGCTATGAAAAACACAAATATTTTAAACTCAGCTTGGCGTAAAGACTTTCCTGCCCTACAAAATTTAGCAAAACAAAATACAGTTTGGCTAGACAGTGCTGCTACCTCACAAAAACCTAACTCTGTAATACAGACTATTACCGAGTACTACCAACAAGGATCGGCTAATATTCATCGTGCTCAATATCCATTAGCACAAAAAATTACTAATGATTTTGAACACGTTAGGCACAAAGTAGCTCAATTTATAAATGCTGCCACTGATGAGCAAATTATTTTTACCCGCAGTACCACCGAAAGCATTAACTTATTAGTATATGGTTTAGAAGCTAACCTGCCCAATACGGGTAATATTGTCATCAGTGGCTTAGAACATCATGCCAATCTTTTACCTTGGCAACGATTGGCGCAACGGAAAGGACTCGAATTAGTGGTATTGCCATTTACCACTGAGGGAGTAATTGATTTACAAGCTGCTCAAACATTGATTAATCAGCAAACCCGACTGTTAGCGGTTAGTCAAATGTCCAATGTATTTGGAACGCTACAGCCTATTAAACAGCTTATCCAAATGGCTAAGCAACAGGGTGCTATCACCGTTATAGATGGCGCACAAGGTGTTGTGCATCAATCTACTGATGTACAAGCATTAGACTGTGACTTTTATGCTTTTTCAGGGCATAAACTTTATGCCCCTGAGGGAGTAGGTGTACTTTATGGCAAAACAGAGCAACTAAATAAACTCCATCACTGGCAATTTGGTGGAGAAATGGTACAAATTGCTACCTATCAAACTGCTAGTTTTTATCCTGCCCCATTAGGATTTGAAGCAGGTACTGCTGCTATCGGCTCAGTACTAGGATTAGGCGCTGCCATTGATTATCTAAATGCTCAAGATAGAGTGGCGATAAAAAATCATGAACAAGCCCTTCTAACTTACCTTATCAATGAGTTAACTCAACGCGAAGGTGTAAGTATTTTAGGTCAACCTGATCAATCACTTATTAGTTTCTATATTAAAGGCATTCATCCCTCCGATTTAAGCCAACTACTCAGTGAACAAAATATTGCTACTCGTGCGGGACAACATTGTTGTATGCCTCTTTATAATACATTGGGCTTAAATGGATCTATTCGGGTTTCTTTAGCACTTTATAATAACCAAGACGATATTCAACAATTCCTAATAGCGCTAGATAAAGCAGTTGAGTTATTAGCATGAGTCTTTCAAATACAGCCCAACAGATTCTTGATACCTTTACTGCTGCCAATAGTTGGGAACAAAAAATGCGTCTACTGATGCAAGTAGGTGCAACATTACAACCGTTGGATGAAAAAGAACAAATTGATAAAAACCAAGTTCAAGGTTGCGAAAGCCTAGTTTGGTTAATTGCAGAACAACACAACCAGTTATGGCACTTTAAAGCATACAGCGATGCACGGTTAATGCGCGGTTTATTAGTGGTACTAATAGTTCGAGTAAATGGATTAACCGCTGATGAAATAAAACAAATTGATTTAGAAGATTGGTTTCTACAGCTAGGATTAGCTAGACAATTATCAAGCTCTCGGCGCGATGGTTTAAAAGCCATTTTTCAGAAAATAAAATCTATTTAATAAACATAAAAAAACGGTAACTGCTTAAGCAAGTTACCGTTTTTACTATGCAATAGCAAATTACATATTTTGACGAATACCTGCCACTAACCAAGGCTTATTCTCACCCTGTTCACGCTCCATCCGCCAGCTTTCATTAAACGCTTCACCTTGATCAAAACGAGATGTCTTAGCAACGCCTGTAAACGTTAAAGTTGCTACCGTTTTTTCAGCATCGTTATCTACTCCATCAAGCACTACATCAAGATTTTCAATATAAGTTGACTGGAAACCATCACCTGCTTCTGCACGCTCTTGCTTTAAGAAAGTTAACAACTCAGGCGTCACATACTCAGCTATTTTATCCATTTCATTAGCATCCCAATGCTCTTGTAATGACATAAAATGCTCTTTAGCTGCCGCTACAAACGAATCTGCATTAAACCAAGCAGGTGCATTAATCACAGGTTCAGCACTAGTTGTTGTTACTCGCTGTGTTCCAAAGATAGGAGATTGATTATTATCATGTCCTTGGAATGTATTAACAGAATTATTAGCGCCCTGTTGTTGTGGTCTCATACGGCTTCTGATAAAACGAATAATAAAGAAGGCTAATAAGCCAATAACAATAATATCGAAGAAATTGATACCATTAAAACCACCCATAAACAACGAAGCTAACAAACCACCTGCGACAAAACCAGCTAAAGGTCCCATCCAACTTCTACCAGGCGCAGCCTGTTGATTAGGGTTAGTGGCAGGCCTATTAGGTGTTGCTTGACGGCTTTGTTGATGAGAAGGGGCTTTGCCAAATGAACGGCCGCCACCAAAACGTCTTGCATCAGCATCAAAACTCACCAATACCATCGATAAACTAAGACAAACGATTGCAAAAAAGCTAAAAATACGTTGCATTATGAAAAAATCCCCTCAATAACAGATAAATCTTTATACTACATGGTGACATATTATTAATATTTCATTACCAATAGTGATTAATTTTGTTTCTTTTCTTTGCAAAAGTCTATCACAGTAGTAAAAGACTATACAGTCTTTAAACAGGAGAAAGCATGGAACCAAGAATTAGTATTATCACCCTAGGTGTGAAAAGCTTAACTGATTCTTATAATTTCTATCACCACGGTTTAGGCTTTGCAACCAGCGGCACTCCTGACGATGGAATTTTATTCTTTAAAACAACTGGCTGCTGTCTAGCTTTATACCCCTATCAACAGCTAGCGGAAGATGCTTTACAGGAAATACCAAGCAAAGCTAGTTTTTCTGGAATTACCTTAGCGCACAATACGCGAACTGCAGAGCAAGTCGAACAAATACTTGAGCAAGCGGCAAAAGCAGGCGCTAACATTATCAAACCAGCTCAAACTACTTGTTGGGGTGGCTACCATGGTTACTTTACAGACTTAGATGGGTATCTATGGGAAATTGCTTACGGCGCGATGTGGCAATTTAATCCTGATGGTAGTTTATTAATCAAGTAACAATACTGCTATTCACTTTTAGCTTTCTTATTAAGCTCGTTACCTTGGGGCTTAAATGCTTTGCCACAGGGAGGACAAACAATATCCTCATTCTTTTTATAAGTTTGTTCAGTTACTTGAAAAATCTTGCCACAGGCTGGACATTTAATATCTATTTCTTTGTTCATAATTCGCTCCTTTAGGTTAAACTATTTACAGAGTATTAGCGTATCATTAGCAAACAAATAATAAAGTTATATTAAAGTCAAGAAAGGGCTATAACTTTGGTAGCATTTTCCCTAAATATGCCTTACTTTAACTCATTTTAAAAATACAAAATAACTAGCCAAGCGCAAGTGAGATAGGTATATTTTAGAATTTAAAAATTTAGTCATTAGCGAGTAAACATTTTTGCATAAAGTAATATTGTTGTTATTAAGTATCATAATAACAAATCAAGGATTAGCAGCCACCTATGAAAGCCATGGTTATGCGCAATTTGGACAACTTAAATACCCTGCTAATTTCAAAAATTTTGCTTGGGTAAATCCTAAAGCTCCCAAAGGCGGCACGCTTAAAATAATGGCTACAGGTACTTTTGACACCCTAAATCCTTATTCAATAAAGGGTACTAGCCCCATTGCTACACCTAACTTTTACCAATATGGTGTTAACGAGCTTAATGAAACTTTAATGGTAGGTAGTGGTATCTATGATCCATCTGGAGACGAACCTGCCTCTAATTATGGCTTAATCGCCAAAACAATAGAATATCCTGATGATCGCAGTTGGGTTATTTTTAATCTACGCCCAGAAGCACGTTTTCATGATGGTACACCAATTACCGCCGAAGATGTTGCTTTTTCTTACTATAGTCTGTCCGAAAAAGGTCATCCGCAATATCGCGCCATGCTACAAGATGTGGATAAAGTTCGTATAATGGGGCCGCACCGTATTAGTTTTGATTTAAAAACAGTAGGTAACTCCCTAACTATTTTACGTTTAGGGGAAATGCCTATTATTTCAAAAAAATATTGGGCTAATAAAGACTTTGCAGCAACCACTTTTACTCCTCCATTAAATAGTGGCCCTTATAAAATAGTGGCTGTTGAACCAGGTAGGCGTTTAGTATTTGAACGTGTAAAAAATTGGTGGGGAGAAAAATTAGCGGTTAATAAAGGAAAGTATAACTTTAATCGAGTTGAAGTTGAGTTTTATCGTGATTCAACGGTAGCTTTTGAAGCATTTAAAGCAGGCGAGTTTGATATCTATATTGAAAACAAAGCTAAAAACTGGCTAACAGCTTATAATTTCCCTGCAGTAAGACGTGGCGAAATCATTAAGAAAGAAATTAAAAATAAACTTCCAGCGCAATCCCAAGGTTTATTCTTTAATACTCGTCGCACAATCTTTCAAGATGTTAAAGTACGGCAAGCACTCTCTTTACTATTTGATTTTGAGTGGTCAAACCGTACTTTATTTAATAATAGTTATTTACGCAGTGAAAGCTATTATCCCAACAGTGAGTTTGCAGCAACAGGTATTCCTAAAGGTAATGAATTACTGCTACTAGGCGCATGGCGTGATAAATTACCTGAGCAACTGTTTACCACGCCCTTTCAACTGCCAAAAAATCAATTTGGTGGTTTAAGTAGAGATACTCTTCGACAGGCTTTTAAATTACTAAAAGAAGCAGGTTGGCACGCTACTAGAGACGGTATGCGAAATGATAAAATGGAATTATTGTCTTTTGAAATCTTATTAGTCAATCCAAGCTTAGAACGTATTTTATTACCCTACCGTAATAATCTAAACCTACTGGGTATCAATGTAACCATAAGAACTGTGGATCGTGCTCAATATAAACAACGACTCGATAATTTTGATTATGATATGATTCTAATGACATTACCACAAAGTTTAAATCCTAACTTTGAACAGTGGTTATATTTTCATTCTAGCCAAGCATGGGGCAAAAGTAGTAAAAACTTTGCGGGTGTTACTAATCCTGTAGTCGATGCTTTACTAGTACAATTATTGGCTTCAAAAACCAGAGAAGCACAAGTTGCTGCTACTAAAGCATTGGATAGAGTATTATTATGGAATTACTATATGATTCCTAATTGGTATATTGATAGCACACGTATCGCTTATCAAAACAAACTTGGTACGGTTAAATCTCCCCCCTATACAATGGGGTTACGTGGTTGGTGGTTAAAAAAGTGAGTAGCGCATGGTGATAACAACTAATAAAACTCTACCCTTATTAATTATTTTAATAGTGAGCTTTATTTGCCCTTTAACTCAAGCAAAACCTCAGCATGCTATGACCATGTATGGTGAGCCATCCAAATATCCCGCTGACTTTAAACATTTTGCTTATGTTAACCCTGACGCGCCTAAAGGAGGTACGTTAAGACTAGCCAGTTATGGTGGTTTTGACTCCTTCAATGGTTTTATACCCAAAGGTCAGGTTGCGGATTATGTTGGCTTAATCTATGACACGTTAACTATTCAATCTTATGATGAACCCAATACAATCTATGGACTAGTTGCAGAAAAAATAGATAAAGCACCAGATTCAAGTTGGGTACGTTTTTATTTACGTAAAGAAGCTAAATTTCATGATGGTCATCCTATAACGGCTGAAGATGTAGCCTTTACTTTTGATATTTTAAAAAGTGATGGACGCCCCTTTTTTCGTCAATACTATGCAGATGTAAGCAAAGTAATTGTAGAAAATAAACATCAAATACTATTTAGGTTTAAGGTTAAAAATAACCGTGAATTACCAATGATTATAGGACAACTTCCAATATTGCCTAAACATTGGTGGCAAGATAAAGACTTTACAGTTACAAATCTTATTCCGCCATTAGGCAGTGGTCCTTATAAAATAGGTAAAGTAAAAGCCAATGCCAGTATTGAATACGAACGAGTAGAAGATTGGTGGGCAAAAGATTTAGCTGTTGTTAAAGGCTTTTATAATTTCGATAAAATAATTATTGATTATTACCGTGATATGTCCGTTGCTTTAGAAGCTTTTAAGGCTGGGCAATTTGATTTTAATTTAGAATATTCTGCTAAAAGTTGGGCAATTGGCTATGAAGGTACCGCCCTAAAAGAAGGAAAGTTAATCAAAAAAGAACTAACCAATCATAATACTGCAAATATCCAAGCATTAGCTTTCAATTTACGGCGCCCTATTTTTCAAGATAAAAAAGTGAGGCAAGCTATTAGTTTATTGTTTGATTTTGAATGGTCAAATCGGCAACTTTTTTATAATAGTTATAAACGAATCAGTAGTTATTTTGAAAACTCAGAAATGGCAGCTCATGAGTTACCTACCGAAAAAGAG
This sequence comes from Entomomonas asaccharolytica, assembly GCF_016653615.1. Taxonomy (NCBI): domain Bacteria; kingdom Pseudomonadati; phylum Pseudomonadota; class Gammaproteobacteria; order Pseudomonadales; family Pseudomonadaceae; genus Entomomonas; species Entomomonas asaccharolytica. The sequence continues at coordinate 3,120,530 of NZ_CP067393.1, forward strand.
CTAACAATTTTAGAGCCTTTTAGAGGACAAGTACCTGATGAAGTATTTACGACTGTATTTACTGCCCCCCAATCAGATGGTTCTGGTATTATCCGAGAACAACAACGCAAGGCTTATCAACTATTACAAGAGGCTGGCTATGAAATTAAAAATGGCAAAATGGTTGATAAAGAAGGTCAGCAATTAAAATTTGAATTTTTAATGCACCAAGCAAATCTTGAGCGCGTTCTTTTACCATTTAAAAATAATCTAGCTGAAATAGGCATTGATATGGAAATCCGCCGTGTGGATACCTCTCAATTTATCAATCGTATTCGCTCACATGATTTTGATATGGTTTCTTATATTTGGGGACAAAGCACCTCACCAGGTAATGAACAACGCAACTATTGGTCATCATCTAGTGCCGATGTTGTTGGCAGTCAAAATATTCTTGGTTTAAAAGATCCTGTGGTAGATAAGTTAGTTGAACAGCTTATTCAAACTGACTCTCGAGAAAGTTTAATTCTCCACGCGAGGGCTTTAGACCGTGTTTTACAATGGGGCTACTACGTGGTATGGAATTACTACACGGATAAATGGCGTATAGCTTATTGGAATAAATTTGGCCAACCTGAAATAGCGCCAGACTATGATTATGGCCTGTTTACTTGGTGGGCTTTAGATACTGAGCCTAAAAAAGATAACACCATGCAACAAAATCCCAAAAATCCCACAACACAACCTGCTTCTAAAACAGAGCAGCCAACTACAGAACAGGTAGGCAAATAATAAATGTCTGACTATATTTTACGGCGTTTACTGCTCATTATTCCTACCTTATTTGGTATTTTGTTACTTAACTTCGTTATTATTCAAGCAGCGCCTGGCGGCCCTGTAGAACAAACCATTGCACGCCTTGAAGGTTTAGATGCAGCAACAGGTGGCGCCACTGGTCGTATTACAGGAGGTGGCGGTGAGGTTTCAGTCAGTACAGGTTATCGCGGGGCACAAGGGCTAGATCCTGATCTCATTAAAGAAATTGAGAAAATGTATGGTTTCGATAAACCAGCAGGTGAACGCTTTTGGATAATGGTAAAGAATTATGCCACCTTTGATTTAGGTAAAAGCTTTTATAGAGATACAAATGTGACTGACTTAATCCTAGAAAAAATGCCTGTTTCTATTTCTCTAGGGTTATGGAGTACCTTATTAATGTACTTAATCTCTATCCCCTTAGGTATCACCAAAGCCATACGCCATAATAGCAAATTTGATATTTGGACAAGCACTGTGGTTATTATTGGTTATGCTATTCCTGCCTTTTTATTTGCTATCTTATTGATTATTTTATTCGCTGGCGGTAGTTATTTTGACTGGTTCCCACTGCGTGGCTTGGTATCTAATAATTTTGACTCATTATCTTTATGGGGAAAAATTACTGATTACTTTTGGCATTTAGCATTACCCATTACTGCCTTAGTGATAGGCAATTTTGCTACCCTAACCTTTTTAACTAAAAATAGTTTCTTAGATGAAATCAGCAAACAATATGTTATTACTGCACGCGCTAAAGGGTTAACTGAACGACAAGTTTTATATGGACATGTATTTAGAAATGCGATGTTAATTGTTATCGCTGGTTTCCCTGCTGCGTTTATGGCTATGTTTTTTACAGGTTCATTATTAATTGAAGTTATTTTTTCATTAGATGGCTTGGGTTTGCTGAGTTTTGAATCAGCTATAAGTCGTGATTACCCTGTAGTATTTGGTACCTTATTTATTTTTACGTTGTTAGGGCTAATCATGAAGTTAATTGGCGATCTTTGTTATTGCCTAGTTGATCCACGTATCGATTTTGCTAATAGGGAAAATTGATATGGGATTTATGACTCGACTATCACCACTTAATAAGCGACGCTTCGCTCAATTTAAAGCCAATAAACGTGGTTGGTTTGCATTATGGATATTTATTACACTATTTGTACTTAGTCTAGGTGCAGAAATTATTGCTAATGATAAGCCGCTGATTTTTCGTTTTGATGGTAATTGGTATTTCCCTGCGTTTGTACGTTATAACGAAGAAGTCTTTGGTGGTGAAATGCCATTGCCCCTTGAGGCAAATTACAAAGGGCCATATATTCAAGAATTAATTAAACAAAAAGGTGGCTGGATGGTTTGGGCACCTATTCGTTTTAGTTATCAAAGTATCGATTATGATATGAAAGTACCTGCACCTGCTCCACCCTTTTGGAGTTATAAAACAGAGTATTTTAATGGCTGCACAAAAGCTCCTTATCCTGCATTCGATAGCGCTAGCAAACTACCTGATATAGAACAATTAGCTAAAACAGCCTCACTACCTGCTGCAACCTATAAATTATATTGTGTTGATATGCAAGGTAAACCACCACCCGTAAAATCATGGCATTGGCTTGGAACTGACGATCAAGGGCGAGATGTGTTAGCTCGAATTATCTATGGTTTTCGTATTTCCATATTATTCGCCTTAACACTTACTATTATTAGCTCAATTATAGGTGTCATTGCAGGGGCTATTCAAGGTTTCTATGGTGGTTGGATCGATTTAGTCGGTCAGCGCTTTATGGAGATTTGGTCAGGGCTACCCATGCTTTACCTGTTGATTATTCTAGCAAGTTTTGTGCAACCTAATTTTTGGTGGTTATTAGGCATTATGTTGTTATTCTCATGGATGGCATTGGTTGATGTGGTACGTGCTGAATTCTTACGCGGTCGTAACCTTGAATATGTCAGGGCTGCACGCGCCTTAGGCATGCGTAATAGCAGCATTATGTTTAAACATATTCTACCCAATGCAATGATTTCTACCATGACCTTTTTACCCTTTATTTTAACAGGCGCTATTGGCACGCTTACTTCTTTAGATTTCTTAGGCTTCGGTTTACCTGCTGGTGCACCATCACTAGGTGAGTTAGTAAGGCAAGGTAAAGAAAATTTACAAGCACCTTGGCTCGGTATCAGTGCCTTCTCTGTATTAGCCATAATGTTGTCATTACTGGTATTTATTGGTGAGGCAGCCCGTGATGCATTTGACCCAAGGAGATAATCATCATGGCTGATAACCTAATCGAAATTCGTAATTTATCGGTAGAGTTCACATCTGACAATGCTGTACGTCGAGTTGTTGAAGATATTAGCTTCGGTATTAAAAAAGGCCAAACAACGGCCTTAGTTGGGGAAAGTGGCTCTGGCAAGTCAGTGACTGCCCACTCTATTTTACGGCTTTTACCCTATCCTGCAGCTAGCAACCCAACAGGTAGCATCACTTATGATGGCGAAGACTTATTAAAATTACCACTTAGAAAAATGAGAGCTATTCGCGGTGACAGAATAGCCATGGTTTTTCAAGAGCCTATGACCTCATTAAATCCTCTGCATAAAATTAGCAAACAAATTGGTGAAGTTTTAGCACTGCATATGGGGATGCGAGGAAAAAAAGCAGAAGCACGGATTATTGAATTACTCACCTTAGTAGGTATTGAAAAACCTGAAACCAAACTTAATGCTTTTCCCCACCAACTATCTGGAGGACAGAGGCAACGGGTTATGATAGCAATGGCACTTGCCTGTGAACCTGCACTACTAATTGCTGATGAACCAACGACTGCACTTGATGTTACCGTTCAACTAAAAATTTTAGATCTACTAAAAGATCTACAAAAACGTATGGGAATGTCACTGCTTATTATCAGCCATGACTTGAATATCGTAAGACGCATAGCTCACCATGTATGTGTAATGAAAGAAGGTAAAATAGTTGAACAAGGAGACTGTGAGCAACTATTTAAAAATCCACAACACCCTTATACACGAGAACTTATAGCAGCAGAACCGACAGGTTACCCTTCGTCTAAAAAGTTAGGTGCTGAATTATTAAGGGTTGATGATTTAAAAGTCTGGTTTCCTTTACCAAAAAGATTATTAAGTCGCCAGCAAGAATATTTTCGAGCAGTTGATGGTATAGATATTACCCTACGGCAAGGTGAAACATTAGGTATAGTGGGGGAAAGTGGCTCAGGTAAATCAACACTTGGTTTAGCTGTATTAAAACTGCTAAAAAGTCAGGGCAAAATTAATTTCCAAGGACTTGAAATTGATCAATACAACCAAAAACAAATGCGCCCTATTCGTCGCCAAATGCAAGTGGTATTTCAAGACCCCTTTGGTAGCCTTAGCCCCCGAATGTCAGTGGGACAAATAATTGGAGAAGGCTTAAAAATTCACAACATAGGTTCGCGAGACGAGCAAGAAACTGCTATTATTAGAGCATTAAATGAAGTAGGTTTGGATGAAGATTGTATTAATCGTTATCCCCATGAGTTCTCTGGCGGACAAAGGCAACGTATTGCTATTGCGCGCGCCTTAGTACTTAAACCATCGCTCATTTTATTAGATGAACCTACCTCAGCGTTAGATCGTACTGTACAAAAGCAAGTTGTAGAACTTCTTAAATCACTTCAAGAGAAGTATAATCTTGCTTATTTATTTATTAGCCATGACTTAGCTGTAGTCAAGGCACTCAGTCATCAACTGATGGTAATTAAATCAGGGCATGTGGTAGAGAAAGGGCCTGCCGAGCAACTCTTTTCCTCTCCTCAACATCCCTATACTAAGCAATTATTGGAAGCTGCATTTTTGGCTCCCATTAATGACAATGAAACAGTTCCAAAAGAGGAATAAACTATGGGTTTTTTAACAGGTAAGCGTGCGTTAATTGTTGGTGTTGCAAGTAAATTATCAATCGCTTCTGGTATTGCTGCTGCTATGCATCGTGAAGGTGCAGAACTAGCCTTCACTTATCAAAATGATAAATTGAAAGGTCGTGTAGAAGAATTTGCTGAAGGCTGGGGTTCGAGCAAAGATTTGTGCTTTCCATGTGATGTAGCTAGTGATGAACAGATTGAACAAGTATTTGTTGATCTTGGTAAAAAATGGGATGGTATTGATATTATTGTGCATGCAGTAGGTTTTGCACCAGGCGACCAATTAGATGGCGACTTCACCGCAGTGACTAACCGTGAAGGTTTCAAAATTGCTCATGATATTAGCTCATACAGCTTTGTTGCTCTAGCGAAAGCTGGCCGTAAAATGCTAGAAGGCCGTAACGGTTCATTATTAACTCTTTCTTATCTTGGCGCTGAGCGCACTATGCCTAACTACAATGTTATGGGTATGGCAAAAGCTAGCCTTGAAGCTGGTGTACGTTACCTAGCAGGTAGCCTTGGCCCAGAAGGTATACGTGTTAATGCTATTTCTGCTGGTCCTATCCGTACTTTGGCTGCTTCTGGTATTAAAAGCTTCCGTAAAATGTTAGCGGCTAATGAACGCCAAACGCCTCTTCGTCGTAATGTAACTATTGATGAAGTAGGTAATGCTGCTGCTTTCTTATGTTCAGATTTAGCTTCTGGTATTTCTGGTGAAATCCTTTATGTAGATGGTGGTTTCAACACAACTGCTATGGGTACCTTAGAAGACTAATTCTACTCACCATCCAGCTTCTGCTGGATGGTATTACCTTATTTCAATTAACAGTACAGCTTTTGCTATATCATTTTAGACAAAGCGAATGACGAAGACATTACCACCTAGTCCACAAAGTCATTCAATGATGTATAAAAGTGTAGCGCAATAGTGATAGCTAGGGAAATACCTAAAGATGCCGTTATACCAACAGCCTTTTTTTGTTAGCTCCCTGCTAATAGTACTAGTCAGCCTAAATGCCAATGCCCTTCCTTTTAGTATTGGTCCTGTAGAAGGACAATTTGAAACTGAATTCTCTATCAAAAATAGCTGGGCAACTGCCAAAGCAGACCATAATCTTATAGGTCGTAACAATGGTGGTAGGGGTTTAGCTACAACCAATGACAATAATAGATTAAATTTTAAAAAAGGCGATAGCTTTTCCCGATTATTTAAGGGCAAACACAGTATGCACCTTAAATATGACAACTATGGCTTGCTTATTAGTGGTCAATACTGGTATGACTTTGTAGAAAAAAACCAACGGCAACCTTTTGCCAATATTAGTGATCGTGGTCGCTATATTAGTTCACGGTCTTCAGGGGCAGAATTACAACAAGCTTTTGTGTACCACCACTACCAACTAGCTGATAAACAAGGCACCGTTCGTTTAGGTCGACAATTACTTAATTGGGGAGAGGAACGTTTTATTACAGGTGGTATTAATGTAATCAATCCTATTGATAACCGAGAAGGCTGGCGTTCAGATATGAATACTCGTGCTGAACGCACACCTGTGAATTTACTGTCTTTTTCCCAACAGCTCACTCAAAACCTTTCTACTGAATTTTTTTATCAACTGGATTGGCGCCCTGCTGTTTCTGAAAATTGTAATTCTTTTTTCGCCACTAACGACTATACAACCCATGGCTGTACAGATAACTTACGCGTATTACGTTCCACCAATCAATTATCTAGTGCTGATTTGGCTGCTCTTACAGGTGTTAATATAAATAATGAAGGCGTTTTATTACGACGTGAAAAAGATAAACGAGCTAAAACTTCTGGACAATTTGGTATAGCCGTCAATTATTATGCTGAACCAATTGCTACAGATTTAGGTTTCTATTTTATTAATTATCATAGCCGTACAGGCTTTATCAATGGTCGTTCAGCCAATCAAACGGCAATTAACCAAGCAACAAGTTTAGGCCAACTTGCTCCAGAATGGTTAGCAGGCCATTCGAGTTACTTTATTGACTATCCTGAAAATATTCATCTATATGGGATTAGTTTTACTAAAGATATTAGTGCCGATTTAATATGGCGCGGTGAATTTAGTTATCGACCCAATAAGCCCATTCAAATTAGTCCTATTGAACTATTTAAAAATACCCTTGGTGAAACCAATACTTTAACAGCCAATCAAAAAATTAGAGGCTATGATCGTAAACGGGTGAGTCAATTACAAACCAGCTTAACTAAAACAGCTAATGAAGTAATGGGAGCCAAAACCTTTTACTTAACTTCTGCGCTAGGCATGACTTATATTGCTGGTCTCAGTCAGCAAACTTTGTATGGCCGTGATGCCGTATTTGGTAGTGGCTATGATTGCACAATTAGCACACGCTATTGTGAAAAAGATGGCTTCACTACTCGTTTTGCTTGGGGTTATCGAATCCAAGGCGAATGGCAATACCAAGATATTTTGTTACCCCGTTTAACGCTAAAACCTAGTATAAGTTGGTTGCACGATGTACAAGGTTATTCACCAAGCAATGAGGCTACTTTTGTAGAAGCACGTAAAGCGATTAGTTTAGGTGTAACGGCAGAATATCTAAAAACTTACTATGTCACTTTAAACTACACCAATTTCTTTGGTGGTCGCTATAACACTTGGTCAGATAGAGATTTCGCCAGTCTAGAAATAGGTTTAAAATTCTAAATAAAACTTTTCTACTAAAGTATTCTCTAAGCCTCTATTACTCTTTATAAAAAACACTAAAATATCACTTTTAACTATCATAGAGAATCAATCATGCCCGTTTGGTTAATTACTGCATTAATGCTTACCGTATCTAATTTATTTATGACTTTTGCATGGTATGGCCATTTACGCAGCATGCAAAGTAAACCATGGATTATTGCGGCTTTAGTAAGTTGGGTAATTGCGTTAGGAGAATACTTAATTCAAGTACCTGCTAATCGAATTGGTTATACCCAACTTTCTTTAGGGCAATTAAAAATTATGCAAGAAGTGATTACCCTTGCAGTATTCGTACCCTTTAGCATTTATGTGATGAACCAACCCCTAAAACTCGATTACCTATGGGCTGGAATCTGTATGATGGGTGCAGTGTTTTTTATCTTTCGCAGCTAATAACTGTATTACAATAATATAAACTAGAGCAAAATATCATTGATTAAGTTTACTGCTATAATTAATCAATTAATGTCAAAGGTAATACAATGCAATTAGGATTAGATTTTAATTTAGTGGAAGATTTAATAGCAGGTGTTGATGAAGTGGGCAGAGGCCCTTTATGCGGCCCAGTAGTGACAGCAGCCGTTATTCTTGACCCCAGTAAACCTATTGCTGGCTTAAATGACTCTAAAAAACTGTCTGAAAAAAAACGTGAATCTCTATTTGAAGAAATTAAACAAAAGGCATTAGCATGGTCTATTGCGCGCGCAGAAGTTGCAGAAGTAGATGAACTAAATATTTTACATGCTACTATGTTAGCCATGAAACGTGCAGTAGAAGGTTTAAAAATAACGCCGAAACTGGCTTTAATTGATGGCAATAGATGCCCCCAATTAAATATACCCTGCTCTGCAGTGATTAAAGGGGATGCAACCGTTCCTGCCATTGCTGCTGCTTCCATTCTCGCCAAAGTAAGCCGTGACAGAGAAATGGTAGAACTGGACAAACAATATCCAGGCTACGGTATAGCAGGCCATAAAGGCTATCCAACAGCTACTCATTTAGCTGCGCTACAGCAACTAGGCCCAACTATTATTCATCGCTACTCATTTGCACCAGTACGAATGGCTGCTGAATTAATTAAAGAAAGAACTTCCTTATGATAGACCCTCGTTTTGCAGGTATTGCACGCTTATATGGTGAGCAGGGGTTAGCTCGCCTGCAAAAGGCACATATCGCTGTTGTGGGTATCGGTGGTGTAGGCTCTTGGGCAGCAGAAGCACTAGCTAGAACTGGAGTTGGTGAACTGACTTTAATTGACTTGGATGATATTTGTATCTCCAATACTAATCGTCAATTACATACACTACAAATGGATGTCGGCAAAACCAAAGTAGAGATAATGGCGGAACGTATTCAACAAATTAATCCAATTTGCAAAGTACATCCCGTTATCGATTTTGTTACTCGCGATACCATGGCAGAGATAATTCATAATGATTTAGATGGTGTTATTGATTGTATAGATAGTGTAACCTCTAAAGCTGCCTTAATTGCTTGGTGTAAACGTCGCAAAATCCAAATTATTACAACAGGTGGCGCAGGCGGACAAATAGACCCAACTCAAATCCAGATTACTGATTTAAATAAAACTTATAATGATCCTCTAGCAGCAAAAGTTCGTTCTTTATTACGTCGAGATTACGGTTTTTCTAAAACGGCTGGCCGTCATTACAGTGTGCCTTGCGTGTTTTCTACAGAGCAATTACGTTACCCACAAGCAGATGGTACTGTTTGCCAAGCTAAGGGATTTACTGGTGATGGGACTCGTTTAGATTGTTCAGGTGGTTTTGGTGCAGTCACCATGGTTACCGCTAGTTTTGGCATGGCCGCAGCTGCAAAAATGGTAGAAAAAATAGTGAATGGTTCCCGTCGTCCTAGTGAACGACAATCACTTAAGAGTTAATTAAGTTAAGTGTTGCTGTAGCAGCTTTTTCAGAAGCATTTTGCCGCAAAGTTAAATGAATAGCTTTGAAATTATCTGTTTGCTCTTTAGTTTTGCCATCTAGTAACGGTTGTAATTCAGCAAACAACTTATCAGGTTCCGCTTGTTCTTGAATCATCTCTGGTACTAATAATCTTCCAGCTAAGATATTAGGCAAAGAAACATAAGGTGTTTTTACCAAACGTTTTGCAATCCAATAGGTGAGAGAAGCCAATTTATAAGCTACTACCATTGGTCGCTCATAAAGTAATGCTTCTAAGGTAGCTGTACCAGAAGCAATTAATACTACATCACAAGCAGCTAAAGCCTCATGAGACTGTCCATCCAGTAAAGTAATAGGCAGTTGATAATAGACCAATAATTGCTCAATCTGTTCTTTACGCTGTTGATTGGCACAAGGTATAACAAATTTTACAGTGGGATAATGCTTGAAAATAATATCTGCTGTTTTAAGAAATACAGGTGCTAACCGACTAACTTCCCCACCTCGGCTACCTGGCATTAATGCAACCACTTTATTATCTTGAGCTATACCCAATTTTGTTTTAGCAGCCGCTCTATCAACTTCTAAGGGGATTGTATTTGCTAATGGATGACCTACAAAACAAACAGGCACATCATATTTCTCATAAAACTTAGCTTCAAAAGGAAATAATGTTAATACCAAGTCACAGGCTTTTTTTATTTTAAAAACACGTTTTTGCTTCCATGCCCATACAGAGGGACTCACATAGTGAATGGTTTTAATGCCTGCTTCCCGTAGTTTTAGTTCAATACCTAGATTAAAATCAGGGGCATCAATACCTATAAACACATCCGGTTTAGCCGCGATAATGTCTTTAATTAATTTAGCACGACGTTTGATAAGTTCAGGCAAACGGCCTAAAACTTCTACCAAACCCATAATAGAAAGACGCTCCATAGGGAACATAGAAACCAGTCCTTCAGCTTCCATTTTAGGGCCACCAACACCAATAAATTGTATATTGGGATGCTGTTGTTTAAGGGAGGCCATTAAGCCAGCGCCTAAAATATCACCTGAAGCCTCTCCTGCTACTAGCGCTATACAAAGAGGCTGGGTATTAGCGTGTAATTCCACGCTTGGAATTGATGATTGAGTCACGGAATAAAGCGACCTCGGTATATTGATTCGCTAAATCAGCTAATTCATTAATAGCTTGTTCTGTTGTTAATCCTTTACGATAAACAATTTTATATGCTGTTCGTAAAGCATGAATAACATCATCAGCAAAGCCTTTGCGATGCAACCCTTCAAAATTCATGCTTCGTGCTTCAGCAGGGTTACCTAATACTAAAACAAAAGCAGGTACATCTTTACTAATAAAAGAAGCTGCCCCTAAGAAGCTATAAGCTCCAATATGGCAATTTTGATGCACTAAAGCATAACCACCTAATATTGCCCAGTCACCCACATGGCAATGACCTGCAACACCAGAATTATTCACCATAATCACATGGTTACCAATCACTGAGTCATGCCCAATATGGACATAAGCCATAATTAAATTATGATTACCAATAGTGGTTTCACTGCGATCTTGAATCGTTCCGCGGTGAATAGTTACCCCTTCACGAATAATATTATGGTCACCTATCACTAAACGTGTAGGTTCACCTTTATATTTCATATCTGGTGTATCTTCACCTACAGAAGAAAATTGATAAATATGATTATGACACCCTATCTTGGTAGGGCCTTTGATAATAACATGAGATTCTATTACTGTTCCTTCACCGATCTCTACATCTGGACCAACAATAGACCATGGACCAACTTTAACGTTATCCGCTAATTTAGCCTTAGGATCTACAATAGCTCGTGAATCAATCAAAGTCATAATTTGCGTTCCGCACAAATTACCTCAGAAGCAGCCACTTCTTTACCATCAACTAGAGCTTGGCACTCAAACTTCCAAATAGTACGCTTAGCACCTAAAAACTTAGCTCTTAATTCTAATTTATCACCAGGTAATACTGGCTGACGAATTCTTAATTTATCAGTGCCTACAAAGTAATACAAAGTACCATCAGTAGGTTTTTGCCCCATCATTTTAAAGCTTAAAATTCCTGCTGCTTGTGCCATAGCTTCCAATACCAACACACCTGGCATAATAGGATGGTTAGGGAAATGACCTTCAAAAAATGGTTCATTAATTGTGACGTTTTTATAAGCACGGATAGTTTTTACTTCACCATCAATATCTAACTCTTCGACGCGGTCTACCAATAAAAATGGGTAACGTTGCGGTAAATGTTCAAAAATCTCTTTAATATCCATCTTCATCAATGCGGACCTATCTAATATTGTAATTTAACCGAGCAGTATATTATAAAAGCCACTAAATTATGAAGAACTTTTATCGTTTTGCTCTACTTCTGCTAATCTTTTTTCTAGCTGTTGTATCTTGCGCGCCATCTCATCCAAATGACGAAAACGAGCAACACTTTTACGCCATTCGGCAGATGTCTGCATAGAAGTACCTGAAGAATAAGTACCTGGCTCGGAAATAGATCTAGTGACCATCGTCATACCTGTTAATATAACATTGTCACAAATCTCCAAATGACCTGCCATGCCAACACTACCACCAATAATACAACGCTTGCCAATCTTGGTACTACCTGAAATACCAACACAAGCTGCCATTGCAGTATGGTCACCAATTTGTACATTATGACCAATCATAATTTGGTTATCTAACTTAACGTCATTACCAATAATAGTATCTGCCAATGCGCCACGATCAACTGTAGTATTAGCTCCAATTTCGACATCATCACCTAATGTAACGCCGCCAATTTGGGCTATTCTAAACCAATTTCCTTTTTCAATCGCAAAACCAAAGCCTTCACCACCAATCACAGCACCTGATTGTATTACCACTCGTTTACCGATCTTAACGTCATGGTATAAAGTAGCACGAGGAGCAAGCCAGCCATCTTCACCTATTACACAACGAGCACCAATAAAACAATGGGCACTAATCACCGTTCTTGCACCAATAACTACATCTGCTTCAATAACGGCATGAGCGCCAATACTCGCTGTAGGATCAATTTTCACTGAATCAGCAATAACTGCTGTAGGATGAATACCTGCCTGACTAATAGGTTTAGTATCGAAGAGGTAAGAAATTTTGGCATACGTTAGATAAGGGTCATCTAATATAATGGCATTACCAACAAACATATCTGCTTGTTCTGCCTTAAGTAGAACAGCGCCTGCCTTGGTATCTAACAAATATTTCTTATATTGAGCATTCGCTAAAAAACTTAAATCATTTTCTGTGGCTGTTTGTAAACTGGCTAAGCCACTTACTGAGTGGTTTGGATCACCTTTAACAGTTCCATTAAATTTTTCTGCTAATTCCGCAAGCGTATATTTAGGCATAACAATTTGCCTTATTTCATTTTATTTAAACGATCAATCACTTGTTTAGTAATATCATATTGTGGCTTAACATCAACTACAGCACCACTTTCTAACACTAGATCATAGCCGCCAGCTTTCAATGCATCTTCAACTGCTTTATCCAATTTTGGCTTGATAATCTTCAGCATATCTTGATCTGCTTTCATTTTACTGTCATTGAGTTCTTTAGACTGCATTTGGAAATCACGGGCTTTTTGATTAAGTTCAAGCTCTAAACGTTCACGTTCAGCTTGTTTCATCTTTGAGCCATTTTTAATTAAATTATCTTGTAATTTTTTCGCCTGCTCTTCTAATGATTTTAATTTAGTAATACGTGGACCAAATCTTTTCTCAGAATCTACAGCATATTTTTTGGCAACATCAGATTCTAATAATGCCATCTGATAATTTAACACCGCTATTTTCATTTCAGCATAAGCTGGAGCACTAAATGCTAGAAAGGCAACTAACGCTAGCTTAGTAAGTTTATACATAAATTTCGCTCCTAAAAACCTGTAATATTTTGCTTATAACCAATAAATTAAAAAGTTTGTCCCAATGAAAATTGGAAGATTTGAGTATCTGCGTTGTCTGGCTTCTTAACTGGCATTGCCAAACTAAAACTTAATGGACCAAAGGCTGTTACCCAAGTTACGCCAATCCCTACAGAACTAGCTAAATCACCAAAATTTGGATTTTTACAATTCTTAGTAGTTGATAATGGGCAATTATTACTAAACACATTACCTGCATCCCAGAATAAAGCTGTTCTTATAGTTCTTTGATCGTTTACAAAAGGTGTTGGTACTATTAACTCTACACCACCTGTAATAAGTATATTACCACCAAAGGGATCATCATCGTCGTTCCAATCATCGTAATAAGGATTATAGTAACGATAACTTGGTGTACTACGTGGGCCTAGTGAGCCATCTTTAAAGCCACGTACTGAGTTATAACCACCTGCATAATAGTTCTCATAGAAAGGCAGCATATTCGTTGAACCATAACCATCACCATAACCTAAATCAGTATGGAAACGTAAGATATAATTATCAGTAATTGGCTTAAAGTATTGCGCACTATAGTCTATTTTATAGAACGTTAAATCACTACCAGGAATGGCTATTTGTACAGAAGCTGTTTGAGAAGCGCCTCGAGTAGGTAGTAAACCTCTATTTAAGGTAGACTTACCCCAACCTAAATTAAGTTTATAGTTCAGATAATTAGTACCATATTTATCTGTAAAATGATAAACTTCAGCAGCACTAGCATTACCAGGCTTAACTTTATCATTTTGAACCGTCAAGCCATAACTTACGCTGGATGTTTCACTGATAGGATAACCAAAACTAAAACCAGCACCCAAGCTATCTACTGAATAGCTGGTATAATCCACATCTAACTTATCGTAGTCAGTGGTTCTATAAAATACGTTATAACCTAAGCTAACACCATCTACTGTCCAATAAGGATTTAAGTAGCTAAAGTTAATATTGGTTTGATAATCACTACGCGTCATACCAATACCTACTTTATTACCTGTTCCTAAGAAGTTGTCTTGCTTAATAGAACCACCTAATACCAAACCTGAACTTTGCGCAAAACCAACCGATGCTGAAATTGAGCCTGATGGCTGCTCTTCAACGGTATAATTCACATCTACTTGATCATCTGTACCAGGTACTGCTGCTGTTTCTACTTTTACTTCTTTAAAATAACCTAATCGTTCTAAACGGGTTTTAGATTGATCAATCAAATAAGTAGAAGCCCAACCACCTTCCATTTGACGCATTTCACGACGTAATACAACATCTTCTGTTTTAGTATTACCACGGTAGTTAATACGGTTTACATACACACGTTTACCTGGGTCTACAATAAAGGTAATAGATACGGTATGATCTTCAGGATGTGTTTCTGGAATGCCCCTAACATCAGCAAAAGCGTAACCATCATTGCCCAAACGACGACTTAATAACTCTGAAGAAGTCACCATCAACTTGCGAGAGAATACCTGGCCATTTTGTACCAATAACAAAGAACGTAATGTTTCTTCAGGAAGTTTTAAATCACCTTCCATTTTCACTTCACGAATTCGATACTTATCACCTTCTTCAATATTAACAGTGATATAAACACTTTTCTTATCAGGTGTAATAGAGACTTGGGTTGAAGCAATATCCATATTTACATAACCGCGATCCATATAATATGAACGTAGTCTTTCTAAGTCTCCAGATAATTTTTCACGAGAATACTTATCAGCACTGCTGAAAAAGCGATACCATTTCTTAGTTTTTAACTCAAATAGATTAATCAATGTTTCATCAGGAAAAACCGTATTTCCAACCACATTTATATGTGAAATAGAGGCAACAACACCTTCATTAATATTTATTTTTAAACGAACACGATTTCTAGGTTCAGAAATAACTTCTGTTTCAATATCAGCAGAATAACGGCCTTGTGCTACATATTGACGAAGTAACTCATTACGTACTCTTTCTAAAGTAACGCGTTGGAAAATCTCTCCCTCAGCTAAACCAGCTTGACGTAGACCCTTTAACAAGTCCTCGGTTTTAATAGCTTTATTACCTGAAATATCGATACTGGCAACAGAAGGTCTTTCAACAACTGTCACTAATAATACATTACCACTACGACTTAATCTGATGTCTTGAAAGTAACCTGCTCTAAACAAAGCTTTTGATGCATCCGCAAGGCTTGCTTCATCGACTTGGTCACCAATTCTAATTGGCAATGCAGCAAACACACTACCCGCAGAAACCCGCTGTAGGCCATTTATACGAATATCAGAAATAGTAAAGGACTCAGCATGAACCTCCATTGAGATAAAAGCTGCCAACACCAGCGGTAATAACAAATATTTCATGTCGCCCTTTTAATCCTGAATAATACCTGAACAATAAAAATGAACTTTAAACTTCGCATTATAACCAATTTAAATCATTCATAATAGCAAATAACATCACACCTATCATTAAAAAAACGCCTAGCTGTAATGCCGCACCCTGAATTTCCTCTGGTATAGGGCGACCGCGAACCCACTCAATAATATAAAATAATAGATGTCCACCATCTAGCACAGGGATAGGCAATAAATTAAGAATACCTAAACTAACACTGAACAAAGCTAAAAATTTTAAAAAGTAGATAAACCCTGAGTCAAAACTAGAACCTGCTACTTTAACAATACCAATAGGACCACTCAAGTTTTTTACTGACATTTCACCAGTAAACATTTTTTTAATAGATTCTAGGGTTAAAAAGGTAAAAGCCCATGTTTGATCTAACGACTTCACCATTCCCTCAATAACACCATAATTAACATGGCGCACCATTGAATCAGGCCATGCAACCTTACCCATTATTTCTATTCCCATATAGCCAGCATCTGGCATATCAGGCATAGTTGTTAACGATACTTGAGTAGCATAATCCTGCCCATTACGCTCATAACCTATCACTATACGTTGATTGGGAGATTTTTTTATCTGATCAGCTAACATTTGCCAATCAGTTACAGGCTCATTATTAAAGCGTTTAATTAAATCTCCTTTCTGCAAACCTGCCAACTCAGCAGGACCAGCTTTTACAACAGAGGCTAACATAGGTTCAATGACTGGCCGATAAGGCTCTATTCCTATACCTTCTAAAGGATTGGGTCGCTCTAAACCTCGTAACCAGTTATTAATGGCTAATTGATAAGTTTTTTCCTGCAAAGCAGAGTCTTTAACCGTAATACTAATATTGCCAGACTCACCTAAGCGTTTAAAAAGTTGAATATTAACATCTTCCCATGTTGCCGTTGGTTTATTATCAATGGCAACAATTTCTGTCATAGGCGTTAAGCCAGCAGTAGCTGCTATACTTTCAGGCAAAACCTTACCCACCGTAGGAATAGGTACTTTTGCACCAATTAAAGCTAACACCCAAAATAACAGAATGGCTAAAATAAAGTTAGCTAAAGGCCCTGCAACCACTATGGCTATGCGTTGAGCTACAAATTTACGATTAAAAGTATAAGGTAATTTCTCAACAGGGATTTCTTGCTCAGTCTCACGCTCATCTAGCATTTTCACATAGCCACCAAGCGGAATCATAGCAATAACATATTCTGTACCGTGCTTATCACGCCAACGAACTAATGGCTTACCAAAGCCAATGGAAAAACGTATTACCTCTACACCACAGCGACGGGCAACCCAAAAATGACCAAATTCATGGATAGTGACTAATACGCCTAGAGCAATTAAAGCCCCTAATAACATTGACATCTAGTGCAATTTTTCCTATTTTTGTAACTGTTTTATGTATTCACTTGCATAAATACGAGCTTGATAATCTTCTTTACCGATAACTTCTAATGAGTCTGCTGCTACAGAAGACTGCTTATTAAGTACATAGTCTACTACTTGTACAATTTCTGTGAATTTTATCTGCTCTTGTAAAAATGCTGCAACTGCTATTTCATTCGCAGCGTTTAAAATAGCAGGTGCTGTCCCTTGAGCTGTGATTGCTTGTTTAGCTAAACGCAAACAAGGGAAACGTTGCTCATCAGGCTCATAAAAATCTAACTGTGCTATTTTAAATAAATCTAAAGGCGCAACCCCTGATTCAATACGCTCTGGCCATGCTAAGGCTTGTGCAATTGGAGTGCGCATATCGGGGTTACCTAATTCAGCCAACATACTACCATCTAAATAATCCACCATCGAATGAATAACACTCTGTGGATGAATAACTACTTCTACTTGCTCTGGCTGTGCATTAAATAACCAACAGGCTTCTATAAATTCTAAGCCTTTATTCATCATAGTTGCTGAATCAACAGATATTTTTTTACCCATTGACCAATTTGGATGATTACAGGCCTGTGCGGGTGTTACATTTTCTAACTGCTCTACGGGTGTATTACGGAATGGCCCACCTGATGCTGTTAGTAAAATTCGTCTTACGCCAACAGCTGCTAAATCTCCCTTAAAGGAAGGTGGCATACATTGAAAAATGGCATTATGCTCACTATCAATAGGTAACAAGGTTACCTTATGTTCTTGTACAGCCTGCATAAATAACGCACCAGACATCACTAGCGCTTCTTTATTTGCCAATAGTATTTTTTTACCAGCCTTAACACCTGCCAAGGTAGGCAATAATCCCGCTGCCCCCATAATGGCGGCCATAACAGTATCTACTTCTGAATGGCTTGCCACATCACATAGCGCTTGCTGACCACATAATACTTCTGTACGAACTCCCTGTTCAATTAAGTTTTGCTGTAAACTTTTTCTATCTAGTTCATCAGCCACTACAGCAAAAGTTGGTTGAAATTGGATACACAACTTTTCTAATTCATTTATTCTACTGTGAGCCGTTAGCGCAAACGCTTGGTAACGCTCAGGATGTCTAGCAATAACATCTAACGTGCTTTTACCTATAGACCCTGTTGCACCTAAAATGCATACACGTTGCATAATTAAGCACCAAGTACCCAAAGTAATAACACTGCTACAGGAACAGCGGCTGTTAAACTATCTATTCGATCCAATACACCACCGTGTCCAGGTAATAGATTACTGCTATCCTTTAAGCCTGCTTCACGCTTAAACATACTCTCTGTTAAGTCACCCAATACGGAGAAAACAACCAAAATAATTAAACAAACAAGGCTTAATAATAATTTGCCTTGGATAAAATCAGTACTAATGTAAATAAATAATCCAATAATTAAAGCTGCTGCTAAACCACCCCAAAAACCTTGCCAGCTTTTACCAGGGCTAACTTTAGGTGCTAGTTTATCTTTACCCCAAGTTCTACCAGCAAAATAAGCACCAATATCTGCTGCCCAAACAAAAATCATCACACTAAAAATAATCCAATTGCCATACTCGCCAGATTGTTTTAATAGAATAAGTCCTTGCCATGCAGGTACTAAAATCAATAACCCAATTAAATATTTATAGCTATTATTCTTCCAATAATTAGTGGTTTCAGGAAATCCTATCACCAATAACCAAGCAAAACTCCACCAAACAACACCTAACAGTACAATAAATCTTGACCATGAAGGCATATTCCACAACAATACTAGCAGAACAACACAAACAGCAGCATAACCAATACGGCTACCGGATTCTTCTAAGCCAACTAATCTAGCCCACTCCCAAGCACCTAAGGTAACCACAATACCTATAAAAATAGCAAAGGAACCACCTTCTAAGTAAAAGAATCCCCATAGTGCAATGGGAATAAGTACTAAGGCTGTTAATACTCGTTGTTTTAACACGGGTTATACTCCTTGCTCTATCTGCTCACTGGTCTTTCCAAAACGACGTTGTCTAGCAGAATAATCAGCTAATGCAACATGCATTGCTTCATGTTTAAAATCTGGCCATAACACATCTGAAAAATAAAGCTCTGTGTAAGCCAATTGCCATAATAAGAAATTACTAATTCTACGCTCTCCGCCTGTACGAATACAAAGATCAGGAGACGAAAAGGGAGCGGTTACCAGCTTACTTTCAATTAAATCTGTTGTGATTTCATCGATTTGTATTTTATCAGCGAGTACTTGTGAGGCTATATTTTGGGTGGCTTGTAAAATATCCCACTGCCCACCGTAATTAGCAGCTACTTGCAAAATAAGACCTTGATTATTGGCTGTTAACATTTCTGCTTCCTGCATGGCCGCTTGTAATTCCTCACTAAAGGCCGAACGGTCACCAATAATTTTTAGCTGCACATTATGTTGATTAAGTTTTTTGACTTCTTGCTTTAAAGCCCACAAAAACAGCCGCATTAAAGACTGTACTTCAGAAACAGGTCGCTGCCAATTTTCACTGGAAAAAGCAAATAATGTTAATACCTTAACATCGACTTCTGCACAAACCTCAACCACTGCGCGTACCGCAGCCACGCCCGCTTTATGTCCTGCTGCATGGGGTAATAATCGTTTTTTTGCCCAGCGATTATTACCATCCATTATAATAGCTACATGCCTAGGGACAGATGTAGCCTGAGACTGTTTAGGCATTTTCATTAAAACTACATTAAACCGCCATTAAATCTGTTTCTTTTTGCTCTAATGCCTTATCCACATCAGCTACAAATTTATCAGTCAGTTTTTGAATTTCGTCTTGAGCACGACGCTCATCATCTTCACTGATTTCTTTTTCTTTTAATAAATCTTTTAATTGGGTAATTGCGTCACGTCGAATATTACGAATTGCCACCCGTGCATTTTCAGCTTCGCCACGCGCTTGTTTAGTATAACCTTTACGGGTTTCTTCGGTTAAAGGAGGCATAGGAACACGAATCACTGTACCTGCTGAGGCAGGGTTTAAGCCTAAATCAGATGTCATAATGGCTTTTTCTACAGCTTGCGTCATGCTCTTATCAAATACGCTAATCGCTAAAGTACGTGCATCTTCCACATTAATATTAGCTACCTGATTTAATGGTGTATCAGCACCATAATAAGAAACCATCACACTATCTAAAATGCTAGGGTGAGCGCGTCCTGTACGAATCTTAGCAAAAGCATGGCCTAGTGACTCTACTGTTTTTTGCATACGTGTTTGTGTGTCTTTTTTGATCTCATTGATCATGCTTTTTTTCCTCAATCAATGTACCTTCACCGCCGCCAACTACAATATTTAGCAACGCACCAGGTTTATTCATATTAAATACACGAAGTGGCATTTGATGATCCTGACATAAACAAATGGCTGTCAAATCCATCACGCCAAGCTTACGCTCTAATACTTCATCATAGGTTAAATGGTCAAATTTCTTTGCATCAGGGTCTTTAAATGGATCTGCGGTATAAACACCGTCAACCTTAGTAGCCTTTAATACCACATCTGCATCTATTTCAATTGCCCTTAAACAAGCGGCGGAGTCGGTAGTAAAGAAAGGATTACCTGTACCTGCTGAGAAAATAACCACCTCACCAGATTTTAAATGACGCATTGCCTTACGACGATCATAATGATCTGTTACCCCTACCATAGAGATAGCAGACATTACTAATGCTGGTATATTAGAACGTTCTAACGCATCACGCATGGCGAGTGCATTCATCACCGTCGCTAACATACCCATATGGTCACCTGTCACTCGATCCATACCAGCCGCTGATAAAGCAGCCCCACGGAACAAGTTACCACCACCAATCACTAATCCTACTTGAACTCCAATACCTACTAACTGCCCTACTTCAAGTGCCATTCGATCAAGAACTTTTGGATCAATCCCAAAATCTTCAGTCCCCATTAAAGCTTCACCACTAAGCTTTAATAAAATACGTTTATACCGTGGCTGTCTTAATCCCACTTGCTGAGCCATTTTGAATCTCCTGCAGGTAATTTCTAAGCGGCTATATTATTGCGAGTAATCGTTGGGGCGTCATTATTCCCAATTGTTACCTTTTGTTCAAGTTTAATATTGTATTATGGTTTAACAAAAAATAGAAAATAAAAAAGGCTATTCGCCAAAACGAATAGCCTTTTTTTATAAACAAAAAGTTTTTATTGCTTAGTTGCAGCTACTTGAGCAGCCACTTCAGCAGCAAAATCTACTTCTGCTTTCTCAATACCTTCACCTACACCAAAGCGTACGAAAGAAACAATTTCTGCACCATTTTTCTTAGCGTGATCACCTACTTTAACGCTATCATCTTTAACGAAAGCTTGACCTACTAAACTTGCTTCGCTTAAGAATTTTTGAATACGTCCAGAAACCATCTTTTCAACTACTTCAGCTGGTTTACCTTCAATTTTTTCTTTGTTTAGTGCTAAGAATACTTCTTTTTCTTTTGCCACTAACTCTTCAGAAATATCTGTTGGATTTAATACCGCAGGATTGCTTGCTGTAACGTGCATAGCAATATCTTTTGCTAATTCTGCATCACCACCGCCTTGCAAAGCTACAAGTGCTGCAATACGGCTGTTGCTATGAACATAAGCGCCTACAACATCACCTTCTGCTACAGCAATGCGGCGAATAGTGATATTTTCACCAATTTTTTGCACTAAAGCTTGTCTAGCAGTTTCTTGAGCTTCTGCTAATTGAGAAACATCAGTCATTTTACCTGCAAAAGCTTTTTCTAATGTATCAGCAACAAATGCTTTAAAATTATCATCACGTGCTACGAAGTCAGTTTCAGAGTTAACTTCAACCATCACTCCATATTTACCATCGTCTGCTACTTTTGCAGCAACCACACCGTCTGCTGCTACACGACCTGCTGCTTTAGCAGATTTTACAGCACCTGATTTACGTAATTCATCAATTGCTTTTTCAATATCACCATTTGCTGCAACTAATGCTTTTTTACATTCCATCATGCCAAGCCCTGTACGCTCACGCAATTCTTTTACTAATGCTGCAGTAATTTCTGCCATGTTTATATCCTCTTAATTTAGCCTGTATTTAATAAACAGCTAGCTATAAAGTGAGAAAAGGGGGCAAAGCCCCCTTAATGTTTTTCAATTAAAGAAAGGCAATAACGATTAACCTTCAGCAGTCTCTTCAGCTGCTTCTTCTTCAATAAATTCTTCAGCTACAGCGCCAGCGCCTTGTTTAGCTTTTAATACTACATCAGCTGCAGTACCTAAATATAACTGAATAGCACGGATCGCATCGTCGTTACCAGGAATAACATAATCAACGCCATCTGGATCACTGTTAGTATCCACTACACCAATTACTGGGATACCTAGCTTATTAGCTTCAGCGATAGCAATTTTTTCATGGTCAACGTCGATTACAAATAATACGTCTGGTAAACCACCCATGTCTTTAATACCACCAAGACTGCGCTCTAATTTCTCTAAATCACGAGAACGCATTAACGCTTCTTTCTTAGTTAACTTATCAAAAGTACCATCTTGAGATTGAGACTCTAAATCACGTAAACGTTTGATAGATTGACGAATCGTTTTGTAGTTGGTCAACATACCGCCTAACCAACGGTGATCAACATAAGGCATTTTGCAACGTTTAGCTTGTTCTGCAACGATTCTGCTTGCTGAACGCTTAGTACCTACAAATAAAACTTTGTTTTTACCTGATACCGCTTTTTCTAAGAAAGCGATAGCTTGATTAAACATAGGTAAAGTTTTTTCTAGGTTTACGATATGGATTCTATTACGCGCACCAAAAATGTATTTGCCCATTTTTGGGTTCCAGTAACGAGTTTGGTGACCGAAATGTACACCTGCTTGTAGCATATCACGCATTGATACTTGAGACATTATATTCCTCTGTATGGGTTAAGCCTCCATATATCCCAATATTCAACCTAGTTAAAGGCACCCAGAACATTGTGTCGATATATGTGTGGTTTGTTTAAAAAGTAGCCATAAGGCCGAGTTAAGGGCGCAATTTATACCATATTTTTTATAAAAAGACTAGCACTTTAATGGTTAGTAGAAATTATTCGCTACTAACCATTAAATCAATTGCGTTTAGTAAGGGCAAATCAATGGCTAGCTAACCACTGATCGATAACGGCTTGATATTCACCAGTGGCTTTGGCTAAGTGTAGCCATTGATCAACGTATTGCTTCCAAATGATATCACCCTTTGGCAACATATAAGCTTTTTCGCCATACTGCATAGGCGTAGTAGGATTAATGGCACATAACTCTGGATGACGTTTCTGTTGATAGAGTGCTTCTGAGCTATCAGTAATCATCACTTCATACTTTTTATCCACCAATTGCTGAAAAATCGCCATATTATCGTCAGATAAAGTTAAATTTGCTTTAGGTAAATACTTGTGTACAAAGGCTTCATTCGTACCGCCTTTCGGTTCAATCAACGTAACATGGGGTTGATTAATCTGCTCAATGGTTTGATATTTATCTTTATTTTCACAGCGTACTAGGGGAATTTTGCCGTCAATATCCAGGGTATTGGAAAAGAATGCTATTTTTTGTCGTTCTAAAATAACCGAAATTCCTCCCATGGCTATATCACATTCACCTGTTAAAAAGTCAGGGGTTAAGGTTTTCCATGTGGTTTTTACCCATTTCACCTCTGCGCCTAAACTTTTCGCTAAGGATTTAGCCATAGCAATATCAATACCTTCAAAAGTACCATCACTATTTACAAAGGTATAAGGTTTATAATCGCCTGTGGTACAAACTGCCAATACCTTCTTTTGCATAACAGTATCTAAACGAGACTCTGCAAATACAGCGCCTGCAAAAAAGGCTAAGGTTATAGCAAGCAGTTTTTTCATAGCATGACATCCTATTTTTACGGATAAAGGGATAAAAAGTCAGCCCACTATAAAACAAGACCTTTATCAATAATCTTGTGCTATATCACAAACTATTTATTTTATTAGAAAATCCCTAGTTTACAGGCTATTTTGAAACTGTAAACTAGAGGTCATTAGATTATGCTTTTTTGCTTTTCTTAGGAACTGCTTTACTTTTAACCAATAATGGCTTTAAGAATTTACCTGTCCATGAGCGGGGTATCTCAATTAGCTCCTCAGGTGTACCTGTAGCGATAATCTCTCCACCCTTTGAACCACCTTCAGGCCCTAAATCCACAATCCAGTCAGCAGTTTTTATCACATCCAAATTATGCTCAATTACTACTACTGTATTGCCATGATCTCGTAAACGATGTAATACCACTAGTAACTGTTGAATATCAGCAAAATGTAAGCCTGTAGTAGGCTCATCTAAGATATATAAAGTTTTACCTGTATCGCGCTTAGAAAGCTCTCTCGCTAATTTAACCCGCTGTGCTTCACCGCCCGATAAGGTGGTAGCGCTTTGTCCTAACTTAATATAAGACAAGCCTACATCCATTAATGTCTGTAATTTGCGAGATAATGCAGGTACTGCTTCAAAGAACGTTGCCGCGTCTTCGATAGTCATTTCCAATACTTCGTGAATAGTTTTACCCTTATATTTAATATCTAAGGTTTCGCGGTTATAACGCTTGCCCTTACATACATCACAAGGCACATAAACATCAGGTAAAAAATGCATTTCTACCTTTATAACACCATCACCTTGACATGCCTCACAACGACCACCTTTGACATTAAATGAAAAGCGTCCTACGTTATAACCACGCGCCCTTGACTCAGGCACTGCTGCAAATAATTCACGAATAGGAGTAAAAATACCTGTATAAGTAGCAGGGTTAGAACGTGGTGTACGACCAATAGGGCTTTGATCAATATCTACCACCTTATCTAATTGATCTAATCCTTTAATAGATTCATAAGCAGCCACCTCTAAGGTAGTAGCATTATTTAAGGTAGTGGCTGCTAATGGGTACAAGGTATCATTGATTAACGTGGATTTACCTGAACCAGAAACCCCTGTTACACAAGTAAATAGTCCTAATGGTATTTTTAAAGTCACCTCATTAAGGTTATTACCTTTAGCACCTTTTAATACTAACTCTTTCTTTTTATTATAGGCTGTACGTTTTTTAGGTATATCTATCTTTAAAGCACCTGATAAGTATTTTCCTGTTAATGAATTAGGATTAGCCATTACCTCTTTAGGTGTGCCTTTAGCTACAATTTCCCCACCATGCACCCCAGCTCCTGGCCCAATATCCACCACATAATCAGCTAACCGAATAGCATCCTCATCATGCTCTACCACAATAACGGTATTACCTAAATCTCTTAAATGAGTTAACGTTTTCAATAGTCGATCATTATCCCGTTGATGTAACCCAATAGAAGGTTCATCCAGAATATACATAACACCAACTAGCCCAGCACCAATTTGGCTAGCTAATCGAATACGCTGTGCCTCACCACCTGACAGCGTTTCTGCACTTCGTTCTAGCGTTAAATAATCTAACCCTACATTTACTAAAAATTCTAAACGTAAACTGATTTCTTTAAGAATTTTTTCAGCAATCGCTCCTTTTGTTCCCGTTAATGTTAATCCTGAAAAATAACTATGGGAATCTCCTACAGGTAACGCTACTACTTCAGGTAAAGTCTTTTTACCTACCCAAACACAGCGCGCTTCAGGGCGTAATCTTGCTCCACCACAATCTGGACAAGCTTGGGTGCTTAATAGTTTGGCTAAATCCTCACGAACACTTTGCGATTCAGTTTCACGATAACGTCGTTCTAAATTAGGTAACACCCCTTCAAAAGGATGTTTACGCTTAACTACATCACCACGATCATTTAAATAATTAAAACTGATCTGCTCGTGACCACTGCCATTAAGCACTAAATTTTGCTGCTTCTCTGTCAGTTCTTTAAAAGGTACATCTAAACTAAATTTATAATGGCTTGCTAAGGAATTTAACATTTGAAAAGTATAGGCATTACGACGATCCCAACCACGGATAGCCCCCTCTCCTAAGGTCAACTCTTCATTCACAATACGTCTAGCATCAAAAAACTGTTTAACCCCTAAGCCATCACAAGTAGGGCAAGCGCCAGCAGGGTTATTAAAAGAAAACAGTTTAGGCTCTAATTCACTGATTGAAAAGCCACAAACAGGGCAAGCAAATTTTGCAGAAAATAAAATCTCTTCTATTTGCTCATCATTCATAGGTGCAATAATGGCTGTATCTTCTGCCAATTTAAGTGCTGTTTCAAAAGACTCTGCCAAACGCTGTTGAATATCTGGCTTAACCCTGAAACGATCTATTACAACATCAATACTGTGTTTCTTTTGCTTATCTAATTTAGGTAGTTCATCTAATTCATATAATCGGCCATCAACTCTAGCTCTTACGAAGCCCTGCGCACGCATTTCTTCAAAAACAACTAAATGTTCACCTTTGCGTTCTTTAATAATAGGTGCCAATAACATTAGCTTAGATCCTTCTGGTAAAGCTAATACTTGGTCAACCATCTGGCTAACTGTTTGAGCCTCTAATGGTGTATCGTGATCTGGGCAATGGGGCGTACCTACACGGGCATATAATAACCGTAAGTAGTCATAAATCTCTGTAATAGTTCCCACTGTGGAACGTGGATTATGGGAAGTAGATTTCTGCTCAATTGAAATAGCTGGTGATAAACCCTCAATCGCATCTACATCGGGCTTTTCCATCATCGATAAGAACTGACGCGCATAGGCTGATAGTGATTCTACATAACGTCTTTGACCCTCAGCATATAGCGTATCAAATGCTAACGACGATTTACCAGAACCAGAAAGCCCTGTAATCACAATTAACTTATCACGAGGTAAAGTTAAATCTATATTCTTAAGATTATGGGTACGCGCACCACGGACTAATATACTTTCCAAAACAGCCTCATTAGAGAAGAGAAATTTTTCGAACTAACTACTATAACATCTGCTTAAAACTAAACCAATTAGCTTTATTTATAGGGTATATTTATAAGAATAAACAAATGGATAATAAGTAAGATAAGGGTATTTTTTTAAATTTAAAGTCTCAAATGAAAAAAATACCCAGCAAAATGCTGGGTAAAAACCGTGATTAGCCTGATGAGGAGACAAACCAAACAATCTCAAACAGCAGATCGAACGCTTTGACTTGCCAGTTGGTCTTGCGATCAACTTGGTTATATATTAATGATAATAATTATCATTTGCAAGAAAATTATTAATATTTATTTTTATCATGACCTAAAAATTGATTAATATACTCTATTAACTTACCAATGCTCTCTCTATTTTGTGTTTCTACTAAACAACTTGTAGCCTTTTCCTCTGCTGTCAAAGGTTCACGACTCGCTAATTGTTGTTTGACAACTTCTAATGTAGCATCTGACGGATCATTATTTTCTTGTTTGCGTTTCGCTAAATTCTTTTCAATTATTTCAAGCGGTGCTTCACACTCTACTATAAAGAAAGGTACACCAACTTCTTCGGCTACTTGCTTAGCTTTCACACGTTCTTCATGCTTTAAATAAGCCGCGTCTAAGATCACAACATACCCAGCTCGTAAACTATTTTGCGCTAGTTGATATAAATGCTCATAGGTTTTAATGGTCGCTTCTGGACTATAGAGCTGTTCTTTTGGTGTATCTGCACCTAATAAACGTTTACGTTCTACATCACTACGTAACCGTATAGCGCCAAACTGCTCCACTATTTTTGTAGAAATATAACTTTTTCCTACAGCAGAAACACCACAAGTAACCAATAAACAACGGGTAGGAATTAAGGTATAACTTTCAGCAAGGTTAGCGTAGTTATAATACTGATTTAATATGGCATCTTTTATACTTCGCTCTGTCACCTGCCCCAAACTGAATAAAGCCACTTTAGCACGTACCATAGCTCGATAAGCTTTATAGAAATTCATTATTTCTAATGATTGATAATCACCTGTTTTTTCTAGGTAAGTATTTAATAAACGATTAGCCAATGAATATAATTTTCTATCTTCTAAATCCATTACTAAAAAAGCGATATCTGCCGTAACATCAGTCAATCTAAAAGGCTCATTGAATTCAATACAGTCAAATATTACTACTTGCCCATCTAATATAGCTGCATTATTTAAATGTACATCTCCATGACACTCTCTTATAAAACCATTGGCCTTACGTTCTGCCAATAAAGGCTTTAATCTTTCATAACTACTTTCCGCCCATGCCTCTAAAGCCTCTAACTGAATAAAGCCTGCTTTATCTTCAGGTAACATAGCACGTATTTGCTCGAAATTTTGTCTTACAGGTGCCATAACTACTTCTGGCGAGCCTAGTTTATGATCTGGGCTTACTTTAGGCGTTGTTTGATGGAATTTAGCAATTTGCTTAGCTAACTGGTCAATATGTTGCTCTGTTAATTCTCCCCGTGCTTGTAATTGACTTAACAATTGGTCTTGAGGGAATTGGCGCATTTTCAATACATATTCTATCGCTTCGCCTTGTCCAGCAATTTGAGGATTTTCTTCTGTACCTGTAATAGCTAAAACTTCTAAATAAATGCCTTTAGTAAGACGTTGATTTAAACGTAGTTCTTCTTCACAAAAATGCTTACGATCAGCTAACTGTGTGTAGTCTAAGAAGCCAAAATCAACGGCCTTTTTAATTTTATAAGCATAAGGCCCTGTTAATATTACCCATGAAACATGGGTTTCTATCACCTCAAACTGTTCTACAGGGTGGTCATATAATGAAGGGTTTTGAAGATTCTTAACTAATTCAGCAGTCATAGGTTTTCCCTTTTAATTTTTTATCAATGGCATTATAGATGGGTAATAAAGCTATGCAATAAAAAATCCCTAACTAGCTAGGGATTTTTATTAAACCTTAAACAAAAACTATTGTTTTTGATAAGTAAAGGTATGACCACCGCCCTCTAAAATAAGCTGTGTTCCTTTTAACTTTACAGTCGCACCTGTTTTAAACATATCACCTAAGGCGGTTTCCATTAATGCTTCTTTTTCACGGAAACAGGCCATACGTGTAGAAGCTAAACCATCACTGGATAATTTACCCTGATTTAATTCTGCTTGACCAATAAACGTATTACAAAGAATACCATGTACTTTTAGCTTACCCTCTACCCCAGGCTCAAAATCTATTGTCATTGGCCTATCTGAAGTTGCTACCACTTCATTATCAAAATTTACCAGATTATATTTGCCATATAACTCAACAGCTGTGAGATTAGCAGACTTTGTTGTCTGGCAGCCAATCATCAATGCAGCCACTACTAACATCATCAATATTTTTTTCATCATTACCCCTTGCTAATTTTGCTAAGCAACAATTAAACCGCAGTTGTTTATCTATATCAACCCTTTAAATAGCTTAATTACTCATATTATTTAGTGCGAGTATTTTTATAGTTACCTCTGTAAATTCTATGAATAGTACAGTAAACTCATCAGTTTAATAAAATATTTTTATGGAGTGGTGGCATGGCAGATGTGAAAAAGGTCGTCCTAGCTTATTCTGGTGGCTTGGACACCTCTGTAATCCTCAAATGGTTACAAGATACCTATCAATGTGAAGTAGTAACTTTTACTGCAGACTTGGGCCAAGGGGAAGAAGTAGAACCAGCGCGAGCTAAAGCTAAAGCCCTTGGTGTTAAAGAAATTTATATTGAAGATTTACGTGAAGAGTTTGTACGTGACTTTGTATTCCCTATGTTTCGCGCCAATACAATTTATGAGGGTGAATACTTATTAGGTACATCCATTGCTCGCCCACTGATTGCTAAGCGTTTAATCGAAATTGCTAATGAAACTGGCGCAGATGCTATTTCTCATGGCGCAACAGGTAAAGGCAACGATCAAGTACGCTTTGAACTAGGTGCTTATGCTCTTAAACCAGGTGTTAAAGTTATTGCTCCTTGGCGTGAATGGGATTTACTATCCCGTGAAAAGCTAATGGACTATGCTGCCCTACATAATATTCCTATTGAGCGTCATGGTAAGAAAAAATCACCTTATTCAATGGATGCTAACTTACTTCACATCTCCTATGAAGGTGGTGTTTTAGAAGACACATGGGCAGAAAATGAAGAAGATATGTGGCGTTGGACTGTGTCACCAGAAAAAGCACCTGATACACCAACCTATATCGAATTAACCTACAAGAAAGGTGATATTGTAGCCATTGATGGTAAGCCAATGTCTGCTGCTGAAGTGCTAACAGAATTAAATCGTATCGGTAGCGCCAATGGTATTGGTCGTTTAGATATCGTAGAAAACCGTTATGTAGGGATGAAATCTCGCGGTTGCTATGAAACCCCTGGCGGCACAATAATGCTACAAGGCCATAGAGCGATTGAGTCTATTACCTTAGACCGTGAAGTGGCACACCTTAAAGACAGCATAATGCCACAATATGCTAGCCTTATTTACAATGGCTACTGGTGGAGTCCTGAACGTATTATGCTGCAACAGATGATTGATGAATCACAACAGAACGTTAATGGTGTAGTGCGCTTAAAACTATACAAAGGTAATGTCATGGTGGTAGGTCGTAAATCAGACGACTCATTATTTGATGCCAATATTGCTACCTTTGAAGAAGATGGCGGTGCCTATGACCAAGCAGATGCTGCTGGATTTATCAAACTTAATGCCCTACGCTTAAGAATAGCTGCTTTAAAAGGCCGTAAATTACTATAAGCAACACTTCCTTATAAAAGCGGTAGTCATGTAACTACCGCTTTTTATACTAAACGTGAGGTACTACTGATGAGATTATTGCATACCATGTTACGGGTAGGCGATTTAGATAAATCTATCGCTTTTTATACAGAAGTACTAGGAATGAAACTTCTACGCCGTAAAGATTATCCAGAAGGTAAGTTTACTTTAGCTTTCGTAGGCTATGGAGAAGAGAAAGATACCAGTGTGATTGAGCTAACTCATAACTGGGATACCAATAAATATGACTTAGGCAATGGTTATGGACATATTGCACTAGAAGTCGAAGATGTTTATAAAGCTTGTGAAACCATTAGAGCAAATGGCGGCAAAATCACTCGCGAACCTGGCCCAATGATGCATGGCACAAGTATCTTAGCTTTTGTTGAAGACCCTGATGGCTATAAAATAGAATTATTATCGCCAGATCGTAACGATTAAAGCGCTATTATGCTACAAAAAACCCGCTAAATAGCGGGTTTTTTATTTAAATATCAAAATCAAAATCTGCAATTTGTTTGTTTAGACGGCGTTCCTCTAAAATATTATCGATAATGCGGCGTTTCGCTAAATTATTTTTAGCACTATCTACCTCATCGTCTCCATCTTCTAACTCTTCAGTTAGGAAATCATCATCTAAATCAATATCTTCTTTACTCATCGCCATCACTCCATAAAATGGGGTATTTATGGCGCACCTTATATCCCGAAATGAAAGCAGGGTAAAATTAATTTTTTCAATTAACTTTATTTAAATTATTAATTATTCAAATATCTGAGGTTTTTTCTTTGTATTCACAAAGGTCTTCAATGCAGCAACTACCACAACTTGGCTTTCTCGATTTACACACATAACGACCATGTAGAATTAACCAATGATGAGCATCCACCAAATATTCTTTAGGGATAACTTTCATTAATTTATTTTCAACGTCCAATACAGTTTTGCCTGGCGCAATATTAGTACGATTACTTACTCTAAAGACATGGGTATCTACTGCCATTACTGCTTGCTTAAATGCTGTGTTTAAAACCACATTCGCTGTTTTACGGCCAACGCCTGGCAAGGCTTCTAATTCCTCACGAGTACAAGGTACTTGGCTATTATGTTTTTCAATTAATTGTTGGCAGGTGGCAATCACATTTTTAGCTTTACTGTTATATAAACCAATCGACTTAATATATTTACTTAACCCCTCTACCCCCAAAGCAAAAATAGCCTCTGGAGTATTGGCTATAGGGTATAATTTACAAGTGGCTTTATTAACACTCACATCTGTCGCTTGTGCAGACAACATTACAGAAACTAATAACTCAAAGGTAGATTGAAACTCTAACTCTGTACTGGGTTGTGGATTATTTTCTTTTAAGCGACGAAATATCTCCCGACGTTTTATAGCATTCATAATAAACTCCCTCTATTAGATGGAGAATTATAAGCCCTCGCAAACAATCTGCCCAGTTATAACTCTATTTATAGCTGTTGTTATACAATTTTAGACAAGGCAAATGACTGAAGGCAGTACAACGAGTACGACTAGGTCATTCAACGACGTATAAAAATGTAGGGCAATAGCTATAGAACTAGCTGCCTTACTGCTATACTAGTAAATCAATATTTATACTGGCTCTATCAACTCTCTCATGTCTATCTTATTAACCACCTTAAATGCTCGTTTCGCCCATGCCTCATTAGCGTTACGTTATCTCTATGCCAATATGCACGAGCTACAACAACAAACCGAAATTGTTGAATTTACTATTCAGCAAAATGTGGAAGATATTTTAGAAAAAATAATTGAAAAGCAGCCTGCTATTATTGGTTTTTCTGTTTATATCTGGAACATAATTGAAACAACCCAACTGGTTGCAGAACTTAAAGTACTGCGCCCAGAAATCACTATCATTATTGGTGGCCCAGAAGTTTCTTATGAATATGAACATACCGCTATCTATCAGACTGCTGATTATCTAATCAAAGGTTGGGGAGATATTAGCTTCTATCAACTATGCCATAAACTACTTAACCAACAAATAATCCCTGAAAAAGCTATTCAAGGTATTCAGGAAAAACTAGAAAATATTATTCTGCCTTATGATTACTACACAGAGCATGATATTAAACACCGTACTATTTATGTAGAAGCGTCGAGAGGCTGCCCTTTTAAATGTGAGTTTTGTTTATCTAGCCTTGATAAAACAGCATGGACTTTTCCCTTACAAGCTTTTTTACAGCAAATGGACAAACTTTATCAGCGAGGTTTAAGGCAATTTAAATTTATTGATAGAACCTTTAATCTGAAAAAAGAATTTACTACCCGTATTCTAAAATTCTTTTTAGATAAAATATCTGATAATCCTAATGAACCTTTATTTTTACACTTTGAATTAGTACCTGATCATTTACCTGATGAATTAAAACAACTCATCCTGCTATTTCCTGAAGGGAGCTTGCAATTTGAAATTGGTATACAAACGTTAAATCCTACGACGCAAGCATTAATTTCTCGCAAAACTAATTTGCAAAAAGCTCAAGAAAATATTCGTTGGCTATCCACCAAAACTACTGTGCATTTACATGTGGATTTAATTGCTGGCTTGCCCGCAGAAACATTAGAAGAATTTGGTAAAGGCTTTAATGAATTATGGTCTTGGCAACCACAAGAAATACAACTGGGCATATTAAAACGTTTAAAAGGCACGCCTATTATTCGTCATACTGAATTCTATAATTATAAATACAGTTTAACACCCCCTTATTCTGTATTAGAAAATAAAGATATGGCGTTTGAAACATTAAACCATATTAAACGCATTGCTAAATTCTGGGACTTAATTGCTAACTCTGGTCGCTTTAAAAATACTTTACCCTTACTACTTAGAGATGATGCTTTTAATGCTATTTCAGATTTTAGTCACTGGGCTTTTCCAAAGGTTAACCAAACCCATGGAATAGCCTTAGATAAATTATTAGCTTTAGTATTTGATTATCTTAATGAACATACTGACCATAGCTTAGAAATTATCCAACAAACTATGCAACAAGATTTTATTCGCATTGGTACCCATGGTTGGCCAAGGTTTTTAGGTGATCCTCCAGATAATTGGAAAGAGCATTTAATTAGTAAAACCAAACAAAAAACATTACCTAAACGACAACAACAGCATAGTACAAATTAAAAACCATACCTTAATCTTAATGCTTCTGGATATGGATTAAAATAACTTTGTTGTAATAGATACTGATCGGGATGCTCCGCTAAATAATGTTTTAACAGCGTAATAGGCGCTAATAATGGCTGAATACCTTGTCGGTAAAGATCGATTAATTGGGTAAGTTCTTGGCGCTGTTTTGCTGTTAATTGCTTTTTAAAATAGCCCTGAATATGCATCAATACATTGGTGTGATTGGCTCTCGTTGCTTTACAACTTAACAATGCCATAAATTGATTACGGTACTCTATAAAATATTGTTGCAGAGAATCCCACTCTGCAATACTGGCTACAAACCGACCAATTTCTCTATACTTTGCTTGCGAATGAGCTAATAAGGTATATTTATAACGACTATGAAAATCTATTAGCTTTGCTCGCGTTAAACCCCTTTCTTGTAACTTATTTAGCTCATTAAGGGCGAACACCCGTTCAATAAAGTTTTCACGAATAGCGTTATCATGTAATCTACCATCTTCTTCTACAGGTAGCCACGGTAGTTTTTTCATCAATTCAGCAGTATAAAGCCCAACGCCTTCTTTACGAGCATAGTTACTATTTTCTTCATAGACTTTTACTCGCTCCATCCCACAGCTTGGTGATTTAGCGCAAACAATATAGCCACTTAAATGATGTAAAGCAGCCACCTGCTTTTTAGAAAAGGTTTGCATTGTTTCTGTTAAATCAACATTATCATCGGTAAAACGCATAACGACATCATTGTTACTTTTTATCAAGCGTATGGTTGGACGAGGAATACCTAAACCTATAGCCATTTCAGGGCAAACTAATTGAAAATCAGCATAGGCAGATAACTCATCAAGGGCAAAGTCAAAACGCTTGTTACCACCATTGTAACGAACATTTTCACCCATAAGACAAGCACTAATACCTATCTGTATCTTATCCATCATTTACGTCTTCTCAAATACTGAATTTTTATCTATTGATATTGTATAAGCTCTATGATGAAAAGATATATCGACTAATGTCGGCCGTCTACTCAATCTTTCCTATAAAATCTATGGTTACGAAAGATAAAAATCACATAAGCTCTACAAGCAACTTCTCAACGCCTCGTAATAGGCTGTATTGCAAGGATATTCAACTAATTATCTATAGGCTTATGTCTAGTATGAAGTTTTTATGTTTAGCCTTATAAATATAAGGTGTTCTATTTAAAAACTATTAGAGGAGTTTAGAATGGCTGGTGTCTTTGAAATAAAAAAAGCACGTGATGGGCAATTTTATTTTCATTTAAAAGCTAGTAATGGCGAAGTTATTCTTACTAGTGAAATGTACAAACAAAAAGCTTCAGCACAAAATGGCATTGCTTCTGTACAAAAAAATAGTGGTGACGATACCAAATACAGCCGCTTAAAAAGTAAAAATGGTAAAGTATTCTTTACTTTAAAAGCAGCTAATTACCAAGTTATTGGTAGTAGCGAAATGTATAATAGCGAAGCTGCTAGAGACAGTGGCATAGCATCTGTTAAGAAAAATGGTTCTACCACTACTATTAAAGATTTAACGAAAGCATAAAACTTCTAGCCAACTCAGGTGCCCTTAAGTGGGCACCTAATAGTTTTTATGAGTTACTCCCACCTTAATCTCCATAATTCCCACTTCAATTATTGTGTATTATTTGTCATACTTTCTAAATAAAGGACATGAGCTAATACACTCGATGCAAATTCAACCAGTACTTGAGAATAAAAAAAGTTTTCTTGATTTGTTATTACTCGCCGATGAACAAGAAAGCATGATAGATAAATATTTAGAACGTGGCGATATGTTTGCACTTTATGATGAAGATTTAAAAAGTATTTGTGTTGTTACCCAAGAATCAACCGATCTTTATGAAATAAAAAATATTGCTACTGTTCAGAAATATCAAGGGCAAGGCTATGGTAAAGCATTAATTCACTATGTTTTACAACACTATAAAAATAAGTGTAAAGCTATACAGGTGGGTACGGGAGAGAGCGATTTAACTATTCCTTTCTATGAAAGCTGTGGTTTTAGTTATTCCCATAAAATAGCAAACTTCTTTATTGATAATTACGATCATCCGATTTTTGATAGAGATAAACAATTAATCGATATGGTCTATTTAAAAATAGTATTGTAAAAAAATAAGGGGTAGTTTTATAAC
Source organism: Entomomonas asaccharolytica (assembly GCF_016653615.1). Classification (NCBI taxonomy): domain Bacteria; kingdom Pseudomonadati; phylum Pseudomonadota; class Gammaproteobacteria; order Pseudomonadales; family Pseudomonadaceae; genus Entomomonas; species Entomomonas asaccharolytica. The sequence continues at coordinate 3,156,864 of NZ_CP067393.1, forward strand.
TACCCCCTTTTGCTATTTACAGATTATAACGACTAATAATTTCTTGATGAGGCTCTACAGCAGCACCCACTGCTTCCGCTAAACGCAACCAATGCACAGGATACTGCCAATCATCTGTGACCTCTTCTAATAATTTATGTAACTCCGCAGGCGATACATTACTGGGAGCTGTAATAGAGAAAAATATACCACGTAGTGGTGTTTCATCTAAATCAAATTGATCAGTCACTTGGTAATTTTGGTTACTATTAACCCATACTCGCCAGCCTTTAGATTGCACTAAACGTTCAAAAGCATTGAAAGCTTCATCGCCAGGATAAACACCATCCACAAACCACGTTTGTCCAAAATTACCTTGTTGTAATGTTTTAATCATTCTATACAGCGGAATAAAATATTTTCGTTCTTCTTCATCTTCTGGCACAGGCGCTAATTGAGCTGCATCGTAAACTACCCAATCATCTACGCGCTGTGTTTTAGAAGGATGCGCAGGCTCTTTAATTACTGCTGTTACTGGCCCTGTACATCTTGCTAGATACTCGATGGTTTCACCCTCTTCCAATACTTCAACACGTACCCAACCCCAATCTTCTTCGATCACTCCCTCAGTGGATTTTAAAGGTAATTCTAAACGCTTAGCTACTTCCCGCGCTTCTGTCCAATCTTGGTTGGCACAACTATAGGTTAATAAATCCCATAACTCTGAACGAGGATCTTCTGTGCTTTTCTCAACCACAATTTGTTGCCATTTTTCTGCCTCTGCAAAGTCTTGTTGGCGTACCGCAATAGTCACCAAAATACGCAGTGGCCCTAAATAATCAGGTACTAACTCATGCATTTCTAAACTAAGCTGTTTTGCAGTATCTAATTCATCTTTAGCAAACGCTTGTTGTATACGACACCATAAGGCAATAGTTGGTTGTGTTTCTTTATAGTAATTAACTAGACGATCAATTTCCGCCAGTTGGTTACTACCTAATAGTAAATTCAACAAATAGTAAGCCAGACTTGATTCATGCTGATGGTTACGTTCTATATAACCCCATAACAATGTTTCAGCTTCTTTAGCTGCATTACATGCTTGCAATGCTGAACTAGTGATATCAACTAGCTGTTCATCATCTGGTCGCTCTGCTACTGCCAACATCAGCAGCTCAACCTCTTGCTCAGGATTACGTCCTGCTTGTTCATTTTGTTTTGCTTGATTTTCCAACCACTCTAATAACTGCTCAGCAGGAACAGGTAATGTTGTTTTGGCAGATAATGTATCAATTTTTGCTGATAACTCTGCCAATAATTGATCTGCCCCTAAAGGCGCTCTTAATTTGGGTAGTGTTTCATAAGCTATATTTAATGCTCTTTTAGCTGTCCACACACTACCTCTTGCTAAGGCAACTCTAATTTGTACCTCTGCAACCTCAATCACTTTACGTTGCGCACCAACCTTAACAAAATGATCTAATGCGGCTTGTATAGCACTACCCAATGACCAATTGTTTTGTTTTGGATCCTTCGTTAATAAAGCATCAATGGCTCTTATCCAACCTAAATAATAACGAGGCACTACTTCACGCCAAGCAGGTAATACTTCCCATGCTTCTTCTGTACGCCCTAATAACGCTAAAATATGAGCCTTAAGAATTTGCCTATCTTGTTTATTAACAGGCCAATCATAGCCTTCAATTTCTGCTTCACATTGTTCAATAATAGTAAGTGCTTGTTCTGGTTGATTTAATCTTAATAAAGCTTGTATTTCAAACGTACGTAATGCTTCACTAATATCCTCACCTGCTGCAACTATTTTTTCTTCTTGTACTTTTAAATAATCTAACGCTTCTTGAGGTTTTCCTTCATCTAATAACGCATCGGCATATTCACAGGATAAACAATGAAAACAATTCCATTTTGGATTAATACGTTCAAAGGTTTCATTACAAACAGCTTTACGTTCTTCCACCCAACCTGGGCCATCAATATTAGCGTAACAGGCTGATAAATCTTGTGTGACACAAACTGTTTGTGGGCAAGTAATGGTTTCATCACGATGGGCAAATTCAAATAAAGAAACTACATCAGCTAATGCCGCCTCCCCTTCGGATTTATTACCAATACGATTACGCATTTCCCAATGGCGAAAAAACACCTCCAACCAAGGATTTTTTAAACTACGGCTTAAGGCAATAGCTTCTGGAATGAGAGCATCCGCTTTACCAATATTAAGATCTAATATTTCGGTAGTAACTTGTTCAATAATACGGCTGGCATGTTCTTGCCCTGCTTCTTCTAAATCGTTTTCTAAACGAATGACCCAATCCCAAATATCCATGTTGTTTCCTCTGTATAATCACGTGTGCGTTAATACGGTTTGTATCGTTTCAGTGAAATCAATCAACGCACGATTTAAATCTAATGTATGGTTATGAATATCACGTCCAGCCATAATAACCTTTAACGATTTTAATAATCTTGCCGCTTGTTCTACATTTGTGTTGTTTGTATGAAATGCTTTTAATAAATCAATAACTGCATGATTATTTAAGTTTATATATAACTTTGCTGTCTCTGTTGCACTAATCTTTGCTGTAAATTGGCGGGCTAAACGCAATGCAGCTTGCGATATTTTTTTATCTGCTTCATCTTCTTCTAGGCGTTTTTTTAATTCAGCCTCTCTATCAGCCACCACCACTAAAGGCAATTCAGCAGGGGAAAAGCGAGCAGCCACTACAGCCTCACCATCAGCTAACTGTTCCGTTAACCATTGTTTTTCATCTGCCGCTAATTCAGCCAAAGAAAATAAATGCTGATTGCCTTGCTCAGTACCTAACTCTATTAATTTACATCCCATTGTGGCTGCATAACGACGTAAAAAAGGCACTACTGCATAACGATCACCTAACGCTACAGGCACTTGTAACGCTCGAAATAATGTATCCTCAAAACCGCCACTATTACTCAACATAACATGAATAGCATTATTAGAACGTAATTCTTGAACAGTTAAATCACCTTGTGAACTTGGAATACGGATAGTATTCATTAGTAATTGAAATAAACGATCATCGCACAATGAAGCACCTAATAAAGCTTCATTATGACGTTTTAAGATACGACGCCACACTTCTGATTGTTTACTGGCAACATCAGCAAGCCCATTAATTAATGCTTCACTTAATGCATATTGCACAGCATGATAATTTTCATCTTTTTGTAAGTCTTCTCGACTAGCCGTAGGTATTAAACGATTCGATTCAATAACACCACCAATAAAACCTGCCCATGAAGGTAATAAATCACGAGCATCATCATCTAACAACATACCACGCAAGAAAATGGAAAGATTACGGTTATCACTGGTACCATAGGTAGCTCCATCCTGTACCCATAACATACCAATAGCATCACTCTGCTCAGTTGGAGTGACAGGGAAGGTACAAATAGGCTCAAAATTTTGCTCAAATCTAGCAGCAAAACTCAATCTTTTGCGCATCTCTTGTAACGGATGTACAACTATCTCACTATCATGTTTACGCCAAGGTGGTGGTTCAGGGTTTATCGGTTCTTTCGCTTCATTAATATAAATAGGCTCATGCAGTAGCACACAATAACGGCCTAAAATATGATTAAGGGATTCTTGGGTGCTTAAAAATAAAAACTCATCTTTTAATTCTAGTATGATCTCCGTTCCTACTATAGCCCTGGGTTCAACAGCAGTGACCGTATATTGTTCAGCATTTGTTGAACGATAACACCAACCTTGCTCAGGCTGTTGATAAGAAGTAGTAATTAAAGTTACTTGCTTAGCTAAAACAAAGGCTGATAGAAAGCCTAAGCCAAACATTCCAATTAAGCCTGTTTCATCATCTTGCTGTCGAAGTTTGCGGGTATAACCAACGCCTACTGTGGCTAGAAAGGTATGGATCTCATACTCAGTTAGACCAGCACCCGTATCAATAATGCGAACTTGTTTGTTATGGCGATCACCGATCACTGTAATACGTCCTTTATCTTGCCAATCAGGTTGCTCGATACGACGCCTTACTAGTGAATCGTGACCATTTTGCACTAACTCTCTGAGTGCCACCATCGGTGTTGAATATAAATGCTTACTTAATACCTGCATTAAACCATTAAGATCTACACCAGCCACGCAGATTTTTGAATCCACTGAACTATCACTAATTTGTTGATTACTCATAAATTTTACACACAGTAATTATTATTTAATGGTGCTATTAATTTCTGTTTTCGTCACAACATTTAAACCTTTCAGCAAAGACAATGCCTGACTTAATTGATAATCTTTATTTTGTAACTGTTCGGTGTTGGTTTGAATACTACTTGAAGGAATATCATTTTTAGCATTATTTAAATGATTTTGTAAATCTGCTTCTCTGACTTCAAAATTTGCTTTATTTTGTGAAACAGTAGCTTGTGCCACAATAATATCAGGCACAATACCTTGTGCTTGGATAGAACGTCCTTTCGGCGTGTAATACAAAGCAGTGGTTAATTTTAGAGCTTCTTTTTTATTAATCGGCAATACCGTTTGCACAGAACCTTTACCAAAACTTGTAGTGCCCATAATCACTGCTCGTTTTAAGTCTTGTAATGCGCCAGCTACAACCTCAGCAGCCGAAGCACTACCATTATTAATTAATACCACTAAAGGGACTCCTTTACTGGGATCACCTGCATTTGAATAAAAGCGTAATTCTGTATTAGGCAAGCGCCCCTTGGTATAAACTACTAACTCTTTATCAACAAATTGATCTACCGTATCAATTGAAGCCTGTAATACCCCACCAGGATTATTTCTTAAGTCGAGTACAATACCTTTTAAATTGGCATTATTTTGTTTAGCTAATTGCGTTAAGGCTGTTTTAACTTCTTTGCCTGTATTATTTTGAAACTGCGCAATACGGATATAACCATAATCCTTTTCTAACAACTGCGTCTTAACACTTTTAAACTGTACTTTGGCACGGGTTATGGTGACAGTAAAAGGTTTACCTTGTCCTCTTACAATTATTAAGTTTATTTTTTCGCCTATTTTACCCTGCATCTTTTCTGATGCATCAGTTAGTGACAAATCTTTAGTGGGTGTATCATTAATCCTTAGAATAATATCACCTGCCTTGATACCTGCTTTAGCTGCAGGTGAATCGTCAATAGGCGTAACAATCTTGATAAAACCTTCACTTTGTTCTATCTCAATGCCTAAACCACCAAATTGACCTGATGTCACTTCTTCCAAACTACTATACATCTTGGCATCTAAATAAGCAGAATGAGGATCTAAATTACTTACCATGCCCTTTATGGCATTATCCATTAATGTCTTATCATCAATAGGCTCAACATAGGATGATTTAATACGCTCAAATACTTCAACAAAAGTACGTAGTTCATCTAAAGGTAAAGTACCTTGCGTAGTAAGTGATTTCTCAGGAGTTGTTTGCCCATATGCAGTCTGTCCTAATAAAGAACATACAAGTGATATAATCACTAATGGCATAAAACGTTGTTTCACTGGCATAAGCCACTCCTAAGTACTAAAAAAATTAAATTCTATTACTGACACCACAAAACTGGGTTTACTGCTTGACCTTGCTGCCTGATGGAAAAATACAAAGCAACAGTATCGATACCACCACTATTGCCTGCTGTTGCTATAGCGTCCCCTGTTTTAACAACATCCCCTACTTTTTTTAATAATGTCTGGTTATGCCCATAAAGACTATAATAGCCTTGCCCATGGTCTATAATAGTTAGCCAACCTGTACCTCTTAACCAATCTGAATAAACAACTCGTCCTTCATGAACTGCTTTTACACTGGCCCCACGAGAGGCAGAAATTAATACGCCATCCCATTTAGTACGGTCATCATCACCACGGGCTGAACCATAATTGGCAATAATTTTGCCACTGACTGGCCATGATAATTTGCCTTTAGCTTGAGCAAAATTACCTACAAACCCTGTGCTAATATTGGATACAACTGTTTTTCCTTGGCTTGTATTGGTGGTAGTGGTTGTTACTGATTGCTGCGCTTCACGCTCTCTTGCCTGACGTGCTAATGTTGCATCAATAGTACGAAGTACTTTATTTAATTCGATTTGATCCCTTTCACGTTGTACTATACGATCATTATTTTCTTTAATTTGTTTATTGAGACTCGCTAATACAGCTTGGCGTTTTTTTCTTACTTCTGCTAGTTGGTTGCGTTGTTCCTGTAAAGCTGTATTTTGAGTATTTAATTGTTGCTGATAATGCTCCATTTCCTCAGTAATTTCTTTTAACTGCTTAACGGTTTCTTGAAATTCCGTTAGCTGCATCAATCGCGCTTGGCTTAAATAATCATAATAAACCAATGTTCTTGATACTTTATCTGGCTCTTGTTGATTTAATAATAATTTTAAGTATTCTTGACGACCACTTTCATAAGTGGCTTTTGCCTGACTGGCAAAAATACGCTCTTGTTCTTGACGTTTTTGCTCTGCTTTTTGTTGTTCTTCTGCTAACCAAGTGAGTTTAGTCTCTGTTTCTGTCTGCTCTTTCTTAAGTTCTGCAATTTTCTTCTGCAAATTAGCTATTTCTGTTTCAGTGGCACGCAACTGTTTAAGGGATGTACTTTGTTGTACTCTTAATTTACCTAACGCTTTTTCTAGCTCAGCCACTTCCTGTTTGGCCATTTCAATTTGGTGTAAAGTATCTCTACGCTCATCAGCCATCATTGGCTGAGCAACAAATAAAGAGATTAAAAGAGCCCAATAAAAACGCTGCATATTAACTAAATACACCCTTAAAAAAGGTTATTTTAACAGTTAGTTAGCAGTGACTAAAGCCATAAACCGTCGATTCAGTCACCATTCTATATTACAAATTAAAACTTAATCAAAAATGACCAAACTCTGCCCTGTCATTTCTTTAGGAATAGCCAATCCCATTAGCGTTAACATGGTAGGCGCCACATCTGCCAAGACACCTCCTTGTCTAATATGCAATTTACGTTTACCCACATAAATAAAAGGCACGTGTTCGCAAGTGTGTGCTGTATGTGCTTGCCCTGTGTCATCGTCTTGCATTTTTTCTACATTACCATGGTCAGCGGTAATCAATGCCTCACCACCTACTTCATTCAGTGCATTAACTATACGACCTAAACAGTGATCCAATGTTTCTACTGCTTTTACAGCGGCATCAAATACACCAGTATGCCCTACCATATCACCGTTGGCATAATTAACCACAATAACGTCATAACGTTTTTGCTCTATCGCTTCAACAATATTATTGGTTACCTCATGGGCACTCATTTCTGGCTGTAGATCATAAGTAGACACCTTAGGAGAAGGAATTAGAATTCGCTCTTCACCCTCATAAGGCTCCTCACGTCCACCTGAGAAGAAAAAGGTAACATGGGCATACTTTTCAGTTTCAGCAATACGCAATTGGGTTTTACCTTGTTTGGCTAAATACTCACCCAATACATTATCTAAACTGCTTGGTGGAAAAGCACAATCTGTTTCAATAGTAGCTGCATATTGAGTCAACATTACAAAACCAGCTAATGAGGGTACACGCTCTCGTTTAAAACCTGCAAAATCCTTTTCTACAAAAGCACGGGTTAACTCACGGGCACGATCTGCGCGGAAATTCATAAAGATCACAGCATCGCCATCATGTACAGGCGCAACATCACCTATACGAGTAGCTTTTACAAATTCATCACTTTCACCACGCTCATAAGCGGCCTGCAACGCTGAAATAGCATCTTTTGCGATAAAATCAGCTTTATGATCGACCACTAACTCATAAGCAGCTTGTACACGCTCCCAACGATTGTCTCTGTCCATCGCATAATAGCGACCAATCATCGTGGCAAGACGTCCCTTACCTAATTTAGCAAACTGTTGATTAAGTTTATTAAGTGAATCCTCAGCACTTTTTGGTGGGGTATCACGGCCATCTAAGAAAGCATGTACATAAATCTGATTTGCACCTTGTTTAGCAGCCATTTCTACCATAGCTAGAATATGATCTTCATGACTATGTACACCGCCTGGAGAAAGTAGCCCCATGATGTGTACTGCTTTATGCTGTTTAATCGCTTTGTCTAATACATTACAAAGAGCCGTATTTTTGAAAAAATCACCTTCATGAATAGCTTTACTAACACGGGTTAGGTCTTGGTAAACAACGCGACCAGCGCCAAGGTTCATATGTCCAACTTCTGAGTTACCCATTTGCCCATCTGGCAAACCTACATCCATACCAGAACCAGAAATAAGGCCATGGGGGTAGTTTTTTAATAGATTATTATAATTAGGGGTATTGGCCGCTAAAATAGCATTATATTTAACCTCTTCGCGATGGCCAAAACCATCTAAAATCACCAAAACTAAGGGAGAAGCAGAATTAGACATAAATAAATTCTCTAATTAAAACACCATAAAAAAGGGTTATAGTTTAACCTAAGACTATTGCCAATATAGCATAATCCTTAATAGATATTGTAAATAGCTGTTATAAAACCGCTGCATATAATATTACTTTATAATTTTTATTTGCAGTTCATTGGAAATAATGATTAAGTAAGCTTAATAGATTACTTTATGCAGAGTAAAATAATGGCAAATATGGATACTCAACAGATACTAAACTTTCTAAGAACTCGTCGTTCTGCGGCAACACCTACTTTAACAGCTCCAGGACCAACACCAGAAGAGCTAACAGATATTCTTAATATCGGTCTACGCACACCCGATCATGGCAAAATAGAGCCTTGGCGTCTATTAGTTGTAGAGGGTGATGCCAGAAAAGTTTTAGGCGCACAATTAGCACAAAACTTTGCTCTTGAGAAAAACACATTAACTGACAAGCAACAAGAAAAACTAACTCAAATTGTTACCCATACAATAACCGATGTTCCTCTTATTATTTACGTAATTAGTTGTATTGATAAAAACTCCCATATACCTGAGCTTGAGCAATTACTTTCAGCAGGTGCAGTATGTATGAATATTTTATGGGCTGTTAATGCTTATGGTTATGGTGCCAATTGGATTAGTGGTTGGCTGGCCTATAGTGAGCATACTAAGAAAACGATTGGTATCAAAGAAAATGAAGAAGTCGCAGGGGTTATTTTTATTGGTAGTACCGATAAAGTAAATCCTGAACGAAAACGCCCCGATTTAAAAGAAAAAGTTAGCTATTGGTCTGCGACTGAATAATTACTTTTAAATACAGTACTACTGGCAAAATACGCTATACTATACGGTAGTAGAAATTTTGTAATAGATAAATGAGTTATGGCTAAAAAGAAGAAAGTATCCCCTGGCAATATTGCTCAAAACAAAAAAGCATTTCATGATTATTTTATTGAAGAACGTTTTGAAGCAGGGCTTGCCTTAACAGGTTGGGAAGTAAAAAGCTTAAGGGCTGGCAAAGCACAGCTTACGGATAGCTATGTGCTATTAAAAGATGGGGAAGCATGGTTACTAGGTAGCCATATTATGCCATTACAAACCATTAGCACCCATGTTGTGGCTGATCCTGATCGTACTCGAAAATTGCTCCTTCATAAACGTGAGCTAAGTAAGCTATATGGTGCGGTACAACAAAAAGGCTATGCCTGCGTAGCACTATCACTGTACTGGAAAAAACACCTTGTTAAATGTGAAATTGCACTGGTGAAAGGGAAAAAAGATTACGATAAGCGTCACACTGAAAAAGAAAAAGACGCTAACCGTGAAATTCAAAGAGCTTTCCGTAAAGAACAACGTTAAAAAATTATCTATAGACCAATAAAATAATAGTAGGAGATGCAAATGTTCAAGCAAGTTGATGCCTATGCAGGTGATCCCATTTTTTCTCTAGTTGAACAGTTTTATCAAGATACCAAGCAAGAGAAAGTGAACCTTAGCATTGGTCTTTATTACAACGAACAAGGCCAAGTTCCACAGCTTCCTTCTGTAAAACAAGCATTAACTATTATTCAACCTGAACAATTAAAAAAACCAACCCTTTATTTACCAATGGAAGGTTTAGCCGAATATCGCTTAGCAGTTTTACCCCTGTTATTTGGTAATGACCACCCTTGTCTAAAGGAAAACAGAATAGCTATTGCCCAAACATTAGGCGGCTCTGGCGCATTAAAAGTTGGGGCTGATTTTTTAAAAAAATACCACCCTACAGCAACGGTATGGGTCAGTGATCCGACATGGGAGAACCATAAAGATATTTTTGCTGGCGCTGGTTTCAAAGTAAACACCTATCCATACTTTGATAATAAAACTTTGAGTGTTAATTTTGAAGAAATGGTAACTTGTATTAAACAAGCAGCAGCCAATGATATTATTTTGCTACACCCATGTTGCCATAACCCTACTGGTGCTGATTTAACCAACCAACAATGGGACACTTTAATTCCTATATTACAAGAACGCCAACTGATTCCTTTCCTAGATATCGCTTACCAAGGTTTTGCAGAGGGTTTGAATGAAGATGCTTATGCTATTCGAGCTATGGCTAAAGCTGGACTTTCTTTGTTGGTTTCCAACTCTTTTTCTAAAATCTTTTCGCTGTATGGCGAACGTGTTGGTGCATTAAGTGTAGTATGCAAAGACCAAGAAACAGCAGAGCGTGTGTTAGGACAACTGAAAGCAACGGTACGTCGTAATTATTCTAGCCCACCCTGTTTAGGCGCTACCATTGTTGCTCACGTATTAAATGATGAACAGTTAAGTAATACTTGGCGTATGGATTTACAACAAATGCGTTTACGTATTCTAAATATGCGTAAATTGCTTGTAGAAAAATTACAGCAGTACAATATTACTGATACTGAACATTTTATTAAACAACGTGGCATGTTCAGTTATACAGGCTTTTCCAAAGAGCAAGCGGTTAGTCTACGTAAAGATCATGGTGTTTATATTCTTGATAGTGGGCGGATGTGTATGTCTGGCTTAACTGAAAATAATATTGATTATGTAGCGAAGGCTTTTGCAGCTGTCAGTTAATTTTAATAAAACCAATCCAAAAAAATTGCTCCTTATATCATCAAATATAAAGGAGCAATTTTTGCTTAAGTACTATTAATTAACGTCTAATTTTCTTTGCTTCAATATCTATTTTCTTTGGTGTTGTTGTTTGAATTGCAGCCTCTTTAGCCTCTGCACTCTGCTGAGATTGATTACTTACTTCCTGCCAACCACCACCTAATGCTTTATACAGATTAACTTCACTGGTCAATTGCGCTAAACGTACATTAATTAAGTTTTGTTGTGAGCTAAATAGCTGACGCTGTGCATCCAACAAGGTAATATAGTTATCAATCCCTGCCTGATAACGTTGATCCGCTAAATCATAATAGGTCTGGTTAGCTTCAACAAAATTACTTTGAGAGATCACTTGCTCTCTATAAGTTTCACGATCTGCTAGACCATCAGCAACTTCTCTAAAAGCTGTTTGAATGGTCTTCTCATAGTTCGCTACATTAATATCCTTTTGTATTTCAGCATAATCTAAATTACCTTTTAAACGACCTGCTGTAAAAATAGGTAAATTAATTGTGGGCTGGAACAACCAAGTGCCTTGACCATTACTAAATAAATTAGAGAAGTTAGCACTCATTGTGCCCACATTACTGGTTAAAGAAATACTTGGGAAAAATGCTGCACGAGCCGCACCAATATTTGCATTAGCCGCCATCAACTGGTGTTCGGCAGAAATAATATCGGGTCGATTTTGCATTAAGTCAGAAGGAAGACCCGCAGGTATTTCTTTAACATATTGCAGTTTAAAACTATTATCTTTCATGTTCTTAATATTATCTGGTAAATCACTACCTAATAATAATGTTAATAGATTTAAATCTTGCGCAACCTGACGTTTATAGGTGGCTAAATTAACTTTAGCTCCCTCAACCGCGGTTCGTGCTTGTGCTAAATCTAAACTTGAAGAAACACCTACATCATTACTACGCTTAACAAGATCATAATTATATTCGTAGTTTTGTAATGTTTCCTCTGTTAACCTGAGTAATGCTCTATCAGCCTGCAACGTTAACCATGCATTAGCAACACTCGCTATTAAACTAATTTGGGTATTACGTTGTGCTTCTTGTGTGGCTAAGTATTGTTGTAATGCCGCTTCATTTAAGCTACGAATACGCCCAAAGAAGTCCAACTCATAAGAAGTAATCCCTAAGGTTACACCCCAAGTACTATTAACTCTAGACTGTCCTGTTCCAGATAAATCTCCTGGTAAATGCTGACGAGTACCTGTGCCTGTAGCATTAATATTTGGATAAAGCTCAGACCGTTGAATACGATACTGTGCTTCATAGGCAGCTACATTTAAAGCAGCTACACGTAAATCTCGATTATTTGCTAAGGACATTTCTATGAGTGACTGTAATTCTTTATCACTAAAAAACTCACGCCAACCTAAATCAACATATGCCCCTTGCTGACCTTTGGGATAAGCTTCGCCAGTTGGCCATGCATTAGTTACTGGTAAATTAGGCCGTTGATAATCAGGCATTAAGGTACAACCTGTTAAGGTAACCGTCATAACCATAATTGATAATAATGACTTTCTCATTCGTATTAATCCTTCAAATGTTCATGTCTAAGCTGTTCTTTTTCTTTGTTTGTTTTAATCCTAAACAATGAACTGACTAGCACATAAAATAATGGAATCCAGAAAATAGCTAAGGTCGTTGCTGATAACATACCACCCACAACACCTGTACCAATAGAATGCGCACTACCAGCACCTGCTCCACTTGTAATTGCCAGTGGCACAACACCTAAAATAAAGGCTAATGACGTCATTACAATAGGACGTATCCGCATACGACATGCCTCTAATGCTGCATCCACTAAATTTTTACCATTTTCATGGAAAGCCTGCGCAAACTCAACAATTAAAATAGCATTTTTCGAGACAAGTCCTATGGTTGTTAATAACCCCACCTTAAAGAATACATCATTGGTTAATCCTCTTAACTCCGTAGCAACAACTACACCTAAAATACCCAGTGGTGCTACTAAAATAACCGCAAACGGAATAGCCCAGCTTTCATAAAGAGCAGCTAAACAAAGGAATACAACCACACCAGCTAATGCATATAAGGCAAGCTCTTGCGCACCAGCCAATTTTTCTTCATAAGATAAACCTGTCCAAGAAAAACCAACACCTTTTTCAGACAATTGACCAACTAAACGTTCCATTTCATTCATGGCATCACCAGAACTATAACCTTCGGCTGGCTCACCTATAATTTCTACAGCTGGCACACCATTGTAACGTTCTAATTTAGGAGAACCTTTTATCCATTCACCTCTAACCAAATTAGCTAAAGGCACCATTTCTCCCTGATTATTACGAACATACCATTTTTTGAAGTCTTCAGGTGTCATCCGAGCATCAGCACTAGCTTGCACATATACTTTTTTGACACGTCCACGATCAATAAAATCATTAATATAACTACTACCCCAAGCTATAGATAATGTTTGATAAATATCAGACAACGCTATGCCATAGACGCTAGCCTGCTCTTCATCAATATATATTTTATACTGTGGTTCATCATCCATACCGTTAGGACGCACAGTAGCTGGGTTTAATATTTTACTTTTTCGTGCTAAGCCTAATAACTCATTACGTGCTTCCATCAAAGCTTCATGTCCAATACCACCTTGGTCTTGCAGGAACATATCAACACCACCAGAGTTACCTAACTCCATAACCGCAGGAGGAACAACAGCAAATACTTGGCCACCTAAAAATCTTTCGTCAGTAAAGAAAATTCTCATAAGACGACCTGATATTGCCTGAACACTTTGATCCGCACCTGAACGTTGATCCCAATCTTTTAGCATGACGAACGCAATAGCAGAACTTTGACCACGACCAGCAAAGCTAAAGCCCGTTACTGTAAATACTGAATCAACATTGTTTGCTTCTGTTTTTAAAATAGTTTCACGCATTTCATCCACTATTTTCTGTGTTTCCTCTGCAGGTGTACCCGCTGGCGTTTGTACCATTGCAAACAGGACTTTCTGATCTTCTTGAGGCAACATTTCTGTAGGTATTGCTCTAAACATAAAGACAATAACTACACACACACCTGCATAAAGCAACACAAACAACACTCTATTTTTTAATACTTTAGCAACCCCAGCCACATAAAGTTTAACTGACTTTTCAAAGGTTCTATTAAACCAACCAAAAAAGCCTTTTTTGTGCTCTCCATGCGCATCACCTTCTTTTGGAGGGCTAAGCATAGTTGCACAAAGGGCAGGTGTTAAAATTAATGCAACTAATACTGAGAGTACCATTGCGGAAACGATAGTGATAGAAAACTGCCGATAAATAATACCTGTTGCCCCACCCAGAAACGCCATAGGAACGAACACGGCTGAAAGCACCATTGCGATACCAACTAGCGCACCTTGAATTTCATCCATGGACTTTTTGGCAGCTTCTTTTGGCGGTAGTTTTTCTTCCTGCATTACCCGCTCAACGTTTTCTACCACAACGATAGCATCATCCACCAACAAGCCAATGGCTAATACCATCGCAAACATGGTTAAGGTATTAATCGAGAAACCAAAGGCTGCCAGCACTCCAAAAGTACCTAGTAATACAACAGGTACAGCAATGGTAGGTATCAGCGTTGCTCGGAAGTTCTGTAAGAATAAGAACATCACAAGGAATACGAGGACGATGGCTTCAAATAAAGTGTGTACCACCATGGTAATAGAAGCAGATATTACTGGCGTACTATCATAGGGATAAACAACTTTTACACCATCAGGGAAGAAAGGCTCTAACTCGGCAACAGTTGCGCGTACAGCCTTTGCAGTGTTTAGTGCATTTGCTCCTGTTGCTAACTTAAGCGCTATACCAGAGGCAGGATTGCCATTATACAAAGCTGTAACAGCATAGCTCTCACCCCCTAAGTTGATATCATCTGTTACATCTTTTAGGCGAACTTGTGAACCATCAGATTGCACTTTTAAGAGTATATTGCCAAATTCTTCTGGCGTTTGCAGTCTTGTTTTACTAACAATGGTTGCATTAAGTTGGGTACCTTGCAAGGCAGGCAAACCACCCAATTGCCCAGAGGAAACCTGAATATTTTGTGCTTTAATCGCATTACTAACATCAATAGGTGTTAATTTATAGTTATTTAATTTAGATGGATTTAACCAAATACGCATCGAATATTGCGCACCAAACACTTGGAAATCACCCACACCTTGGGTACGGGCAATACTATCTTGCATATTGGATACAATGTAGTTACTAAGGTCATAGTTGGTCATTGTTCCATTGGTTGACACTAAACCTACTACCATTAAAAAGTTAACGGTTGATTTAACAACACGGATACCTTGTTGTTGCACTTCCATTGGTAATAATGGTGTGGCTAATTGCAACTTATTTTGAACTTGTACTTGGGCAATATCTGGATCTGTACCTTGCTCAAAAGTAACCGTAATGGTCATACTACCATCAGAGTTACTCTGTGATGACATGTAACGCAGATTATCAATACCATTCATTTGTTGCTCAATAACCTGTACAACGGTATCTTGAACAGTTTCTGCTGAAGCACCAGGATATACAACAGAAACACCAATAGCAGGTGCTGAAATACTTGGGTATTGGTTCACAGGCATACTAACAAGTGATAAACCACCTGCCAGCATAATGACCAAGGCAATTACCCATGCAAAAATTGGGCGGTCAATAAAAAACTTAGACATAAATTATTTTCCTGAATTACCTGTGTTTTGCTCATTACCCATTGAGTCAGAGTTATCATTTTGTTTACTATCAGCCTGCCCTTGCTCAATGGGCTGAACTTTAGTACCTGGCTGAATTTTTTGTAAGCCTTTAACAATAATTCTGTCGTTTTCTTCTAAGCCTTTATTAACCAACCATTGGTTATAATTAGCTACTCGTGAAACATCTAATACACGTTGTTCCACATTATTTTCCTTATTTACTACCATTGCCACTGCTTCCCCCTTTACGTTACGAGTAACGCCCAATTGAGGTACAAGAATAGCTTGTTGGCGAACACCTTCTTTTAAACGAGCATGAACAAACATGCCAGGCAATAATTTATTATCTGGGTTTTTAAAGATTGCTCGCAGTGTGACACTACCTGTGGATTCGTTAACAGATACTTCAGAAAACTCTAACTCACCTTCATGCTCATAAATAGTGCCATCTTCTAAAATCAATACTGTTTTAGCAGCATTCTCACCCACTTTTTCTAATTGGCCCTTCGCTAATTCTTCGCGTAATTGCAGAATATCCTTAGAAGGCTGAGTAATATCTACATAAATAGGATCTAGTTGATTGATGGTAGCCAACGGATTCGCCTGCCCAGTGGTAACCAATGCACCTTCTGTAACTAAGGAGCGACTTATGCGTCCCGAAATGGGTGCCAACACTTTGGTATAGCGTAATCTTACTTGTGCTGTTTGCAAACTTGATTGCGCTTGTAATAAGGCGGCTTTAGCATCATCATATTGTTGTTGACTAACAGCCTTTGAAGAAACTAGTGACTTATAACGTTTTTCTAATGCTTGTGCAGACGCAGAGTTAGCCTGAGCACTTTTTACATCTGCTTCATAAATAGCTGGATCAATTTGATACAGTTGATCCCCCTCTTTAACCTCTCCACCTTCTTTAAAGAGACGCTTAAGAATAATACCTTCCACTTGCGGCCTGACTTCTGCCACACGATAAGCCGAAGTACGACCAGGCAAATCTCTTGTTAATGTATATGGCTGAGTCTTAATAGTAACAACTTCAACTTTTTGTGGTGGCTGCTCTTGTTGTTGTTCATTACCTTTACCACAACCTGTTAATAGCAATGTAGATAATGATAACGCCGAAATCCATATAGAAAGAGTTGGTTTTAGTTGCATAGAGAAAACCTCAGCCACAGAAGAGGACTAAAAAACAGAATTTGAAAACAAAAACAATAAAATGTTTGCTAACTTTACTTACATTCAGCAGTGTTTGTAAATAACTTCTTTTAATAATTCTCTGTTATTTTGCTAAAGAATATTTCAAATAGTTTCAAACACTAGTTAGAATAATAAATACAAAACATACAACAGTAGTTGATTCTACATTGTCTTATAGGAAGTTTACGCTCATTATAAACAATATTGTTTAAAAGCTTAATAGAATAACACTATTGTCTTAATAGATTTAGGAATTTTTACAAACTTGCTCAAACACCATTACAAAAAGTGGTACACTTAATTATAAAATGGCACTTCCTTAACAGAGCTATCTCATGAAATATATCTTAATGTTTGGTTGTATATTATTCGTTGCTGCTTGTTCACCACAGTCAACCAAACCCTCTACAGAAGATACTCAACTACTAGCAGAACAGTCTAATAACACCGATATGACTGTTATAACGTATCAACAAGGTGACAATACTATCGAAGAGCGTCGTATAAAAGGTTTTATTTATTCCGTTAAAGTTACTCCTAAACTTGGTAAACCTTATTATCTGGTTAATGCAGATGGAGATAACAACACTTTAAAAAATAGCCGCCCTCAAGAAAAAATCCCCTCATGGACATTATTTAGTTGGTAGAAAAATGACAAGGTTCCCTTATTTACTAATATTTTTTTTACTACTGCTCCATTTAGGAGGTTGTAGTTATTTAACAAGGGATAACAATTCCTCCAAAAACTTAAATATTGATCCAATTAATTGGCAACAACAACAAGCTGATTGCACAGCTTCAGCTCAAGCTGATAAATCTTGTCCTAGTTTCAAACTTTCCAGTATTTTCTTTAAAAAGATACCAGTCCTAAATAAATTAATTGAAACCCGTCTTTTAGATTTAATGAATGCTCCAGATAATATTACTTTACATGATTATTTAACTAATTTCTTAGCTAAAGCTAACAAAGGTGATCATTTAATAATTACGGTTGATTTATTAGAAGAAAGCAGTGTATTTATCGTATTAGAGCTTTCTGTTCAAACAACACACGCCACTAACCAATATAATCCTAAAAAATTTACCATTATTAATTTTGACAAGCAAAAACAACAGGATATTACACTAGCCAATGCGCTACATCCTGATAAGACACAAACTTTCTGGTCTGTTGCACAAATCTCGTATAATCAATGGCTTGAAGCTAACCAACTGCTCAATAATAAAATGTTTCAAGAAGATTGGCCATTCGTTGAAACCACACATATTGCGTTATTGTCTAAACAGGCAATACTTAAATACGATGCTAATACCTTAGCTCCATATGCCATGGGTGAACCTCAATTGTTTATTTCTTATGAGCGATTAAGAGATATTATCAAACCCATCTATACACCGCGCTAAATTAACTAATTTACTTAAGGTTTAAACTGTGACTCAAACAAATCCTCTGTTAACTAATTTTGATTTACCACCTTACTCAGCCATTAAAGCGGAACATATTGAGTCTGCTATTGATAGTGTCTTAGAAAATAATAGAAAGGCCATTAAAAAGTTACTAGAAAACCCAGCTACTGAATTAACTTGGGAAAATACCGTTTTATTATTGGATGAAATTGGCGAAAAACTAAGCCATGCTTGGAGTCCTATCAGTCATCTTAATGCGGTAATGAATAGCGCTGAACTACGCAACGCTTATGAAGCTTGCCTTCCTAAACTCTCAGAATACTCCACAGAAATGGGGCAAAATAAGCAGTTATTTGAACGTTATCAAGCGTTAAGTAATAGTCCTGTAGCTAAACAATTTTCCACCTCACAACAAACTATTTTAAAACATACCTTAAGAGACTTTCATTTATCAGGGATTGATCTACCTGATGATAAACAAAAGCGTTACGGTGAAATTCAAACAAAATTATCAGAACTTAGCAGTAAATTTTCTAATCAACTGTTAGATGCAACTCAGGCATGGACTAAACATATCTCTGACGAGCAAGAACTAGCAGGTATTCCTGCTTCAGCTAAATCACAAATGGCACAAGCAGCACAAGCTAAGAACTTAACAGGTTGGCTAATTACCTTAGAATTTCCTTGCTACTATGCCGTTATCAGTTATGCTGATGATAGAAAACTTCGTGAGGAGATTTATCAAGCCTATTGCACCCGTGCCTCTGATCAAGGACCTGTCGCAAATAAATTTGATAATGGTCCAATCATGCAAGAAATCTTAGCATTAAGATATGAACTAGCCGAACTACTTGGCTTTGCTAATTATGCAGAGCTGTCTCTAGCTGATAAAATGGCTGAGAACCCTCAGCAAGTACTAAACTTCCTAAATGATTTAGCTCAGCGCAGTAAGCCTTTTGCTGAGCAAGACTTAAAAGAATTACGTAATTATGTGGCGGAGCAAGGTATTACAGACATGCAAAGCTGGGATGTTAGCTACTATAGTGAAAAACTAAGAGAAGATCGCTATAGCATTTCTGATGAAACATTACGGGTTTATTTTCCCATTGATAAAGTATTAACAGGTTTATTTAAACTAGTAGAAACACTTTACAACATCCAAATTTCAGAATTACACAATTTTGACACATGGCACCCTGATGTAAGGTTATTCGAAATCAAAGAACAAGGCAAAACCATTGGTCGCTTTTACTTTGATTTATATGCGCGCTCTAATAAAAGAGGGGGAGCGTGGATGGATGGCGCCCGTGATCGTTATCAAAACAGCCAAGGACAGATGATTACACCTGTTGCCAATTTAGTTTGTAATTTTATGCCTGCTAGCGAAGGCAAACCAGCGCTATTGACACATGATGAAGTCACAACGTTATTTCATGAGTTTGGCCATGGTTTACATCATATGTTAACCCGCGTGGAACACTTAGGCGCTTCTGGTATTAATGGTGTCGCTTGGGATGCTGTTGAGCTACCTAGTCAATTTATGGAAAACTGGTGCTGGCAAGAAGAAGGATTGGCGCTTATCTCTGGTCATTATGAAACAGCCGAACCTTTACCTAAAGACCTACTAGACAAAATGCTAGCAGCTAAAAACTTCCAAGCTGGCTTAATGATGATACGCCAGCTAGAGTTTTCTCTATTTGATTTTGAGTTGCACACTTTTTATGGTGATAAAACTGTTGAACAAGTATTAAATGATGTTCGTGAGCGAGTTGCTGTATCAAAACCACCTGCTTACAATCGTTTTGCTAATAGTTTTGCACATATTTTTGCAGGCGGTTATGCCGCTGGATATTACAGCTATAAATGGGCAGAAGTACTATCCGCAGATGCATTTTCTCGCTTTGAAGAAGAGGGTATACTGAACCCAGAAACAGGCCGCTTATTCCGTGAAACAATTTTAGCTAAAGGTGGCTCTCAAGAGCCTATAGAGTTATTTATTGAATTTCGAGGTCGTGAACCAAGTATAGAGCCTTTATTGCGTCACTCTGGTTTTATAGAAGAGATTGCCTGATGAAAACACCTAAACGTTTTATTGCAGGGGCTGTTTGCCCCTCTTGCAAAGAAATGGATAAGTTAATGATGTGGTCAGAAAATAATGTACCCCATAGAGAGTGCATGGCTTGTGGTTTTATGGATACATTAGATGAGCAAGGGCTAAGTGTACCTTCTGAGCCCGCAACACGTATTGCTCAACCTATGCCTATACCGCAAGAGTCAAAACCTATTCGCTTTTTTCCCAATCCTAAGCTAACCAAGAAGTCACACTAGCCATCAGCAAGGAGGCATCAATGGGATTTTTTTCAAAACTGTTTAGCAAGACAAGTTCACAAGCAAAGCTAACTAAAAAAAAGCTTACAGAAGACCTTGTGGAACAACTTAAACAGTATATTCCTGAAATTAAAGCGACTATTAGCCATGCTGATGAGCCTGACAATATAAGTGTCAGTATTGAACGTCCTGAGGGCGACCCCATTATCTTTTATCCTGATAACCTATATTATGCCTATCTACAAGGTAATGAAGACTTCACTGCCTATAAAAATAATATTATTCAAAATATCTGTGATATATTCCATGCAGTTGATGAAGAGCCGATTTTGCTTCCTACTATTAAACCTATTAGTTGGCTTGATGAAGTCTATCGAGCCATTTATCAGGCTAACCCTAATGCCAAAGAAGATCCTTTAGTTTATCTTCCTCTGGCAGGAGATTTAATTATTGTTTTTGCTTTAGACATGTCTACCCGTATGTCCTATCTGTACCATAGCCAACTAGCAGATTATTCAGCAGATAATGATCTACAAGCCCTTTATCTACAAGCCTTAGAAAATTTCAAAACAAAGCTTGATCATATAGAAATATATAGCTCAGATATTGGTTACACCCTTACGCTGGATGGCAATTACGACGCCAGCTTAGTCTTAACGCTTGAGCAGCTACTACCAAGCCTAGAGCTAAAAGGTGAACCCATTATTGCTATAATTGCTCGAAATCAGTTGATTATTGCTGATAGCTACAACTCCCAACAAGTCTCTATGCTTAATCATTACGCTAAACAACAAATGCAAGAGGCCCCTTACGCACTCTCTGCCGAGTTATTTTGTCTAAAAGATAATAAGCTTAGCCTATATAACTCACTGCAATAAAATATAAATGATCTCTTTAATTCTAAAATGTATTATGGGCGTAATTGCCGTACTGCTAATCGCCCTTTTATCCAAATCTAAAAGTTTTTATATTGCAGGCTTAATTCCCTTATTTCCAACATTTGCATTAATTGCACATTATATTGTTGGAACAGAAAGATCACTAAATGATTTACGAGCCACTGCATTATTTGGTATATTCTCCCTGATTCCATATGCTATTTACCTACTAGCTGTATATTGGTTAAGCATAAAAACAACATTAGCTATAACACTTATTACAGCTACACTTTTGTGGCTAATCGCTGCCATTATTTTGTTATGTTTTTGGCAATATTTTCATTAGTTGAGATTAACCGGCATTAATTTCTAACTGATGTATTAAAAGTTAAAGAACTATTGCTAAAGGATTATTATATGTTGTGGCACATTTGTATCATTATTACAGCGCTTGTGATCTATACAGTTTTACTTTATGGCTCTAATATATATGGTTCAAGTCGTTCGTCATCTTTATCTCCAACACCAAGAAAATTACTCTACAGTTTATCTTTTACAGTATATGGAAGTGGCTGGATATACCTAGGTATTACTGAAAGTGGCAATAAGCATTTATGGGATTTTCTCCCCTTATTTATCGGACCCATTTTTATATTCGTTTTTTTTCATCGTGTGCTGGTTAAAATACTCGTTATTAGTCAGCAAGAGAATGTAACCTCTGTTCCAGACTTTATTGCCAAACGTTATGGTAATTGTAAACCATTAGCAATCATTGTTGCTATGCTCTGCCTCGTAGCCTTTATTCCTTATATTACCTTACAACTTAAAGCAACTATTACCATCATTTACGTTTTTTTTGAACAAAGCACTAATTATTCTTTTAGCACCCAAAACTATTTAGTTTTAATCATCTTACTGATTTTTGCCTTTCTCATTATTACTATTGCAGGTAAACAAGGAAATATTATTGAGGGACAATATAAAAGTTTACTATTTACTTCTACTGTGGGTGCCCTATTAAAAATACTTGCTTTTATTAGTGTTGCTATTCTTGCGTGTTATTTACTGGCTTCAGGTATTAATAATACGGGACAACCATTTGATCTTGAGCTATTTAAACAAGTTTTCCAAACACATAAATTAAATCCTACAGAGCTTGTACTACAAACAATGATTATTATGATGGCCATTGTTTGTATCACCTACCTATTTCAAACGGGCGTTACCAAAGCCCAAAAGCCTAAAGATTTAGATTCAGCACGTTGGATCTTTTCACTTTATTTGCTCATTATGGCTCTATGCGTAATTCCTATCATTATGGCAGGTTTTCTACTCCATGATAAAGTTGGTGAACAGTACTGGCTTATTACCATACCCATCTACGGCTCATCAAACTTACTAATCCTGCTCGTTTTATTAGGTGGCTTTTCTGCAACAGTTGGCTCAACCATTATTTGCTGTTTTTCTTTATCAAGAATAATTTCTAATCGTGTATTTTTAAATAGCCAATCATCTTTATCTAACTTTTCCGTCCAGCAATTACAAAGATTTCGTTGGATGTGCAGTATTCTTATTCTAGCT
This sequence comes from Entomomonas asaccharolytica, assembly GCF_016653615.1. NCBI lineage: Bacteria > Pseudomonadati > Pseudomonadota > Gammaproteobacteria > Pseudomonadales > Pseudomonadaceae > Entomomonas > Entomomonas asaccharolytica. Next base: position 3,180,065 of record NZ_CP067393.1, read on the forward strand.
CTGGCAACAGCTTGTTATCTTTGCCTTTCCCCTAATAATAGTTTAAGTGATATAGGTTGGATTTCTTTCGCTGGTATTGTGCAATTATCGCCAGCCATGGTAGGGGCACTGTATTGGAAAGCAGCTAACAAGCAAGGTGTACTTGCTGGCCTTATAACAGGTACTGCTATCTGGTGTTATACCCTGATGTTACCCTTATTGTTACAACAGGATATCAGTAATTTCACCATCAATAGTTTATTAGCATGGTTACAATATCTTTTACCCATTAAGTTATCCTATATTACTTTCTGTACAGTACTTGCCTTATTAGTTAATTTTACCCTCTTTGTTTTCTTCTCTCTTATCTCTAAAAAACGAGTAACCGAGCATTGGCAAGCCACTAAATTTATCAATCAAAATATTAATATTGATGACAGTACCCTAGTAGTAAAACTTGAAGATTTAATTGCGCTTACTGCTCGTTTTATTGGTGAACGAAACACCTTAGAACTATTTGAAAGCTTTGCTGAAAAACAGCAATTATCGTTTGATTTAGCGAGCAATGCTGATCCTGAATGGATCTATTACACAGAACATGTATTAGCAGAAAGGCTAGGCAGCTCTACAGCTAGAGCAATGGTTAAATCAGCCATTGAAGGCCATGAAATGCAAATGGAAGATGTTTTACTGATTGTAGATGAAGCATCTGAAGTATTACGTTTTAATCGCTCATTATTACAAGGTGCTTTAGAACACATTACACAGGGCATTAGTGTTATTGATAAATCACTGCATCTTGTAGCATGGAATCAGCGTTATATAGATTTATTTGAGTATCCTGAAGGACTTATCCAAATAGGTAGACCTATTGGAGATATCATTTACTACAATGCTAAACGGGGTATGTGCGGTACTAATAATCCTGAAGAAGCTGTTGTTACACGTTTAAAATGGTTATCTTTTGGTACCCCACACAAATCAGAGCGTGTCTTTCCAAATGGTAGGGTTATTGAAATAATTGGCAATCCTATGCCTGGTGGTGGATTTGTAACCAGTTTTACAGATATTACCGCTTATCGCCAAGCCGAACGTACCTTACAAGAAATTAACGAACACCTAGAACAACGTGTAAATAAACGTACTAAAGAATTATCTAAATTAAATACTGCGTTAATTAAAGCAAAAAGTAATGCTGAACAAGCTAATGAATCTAAAACGCGCTTCCTAGCTGCTGTAAGTCATGACTTAATGCAACCTTTAAATGCTGCTAGATTGTTTGCTTCTTCGTTAACACAAGAACATCTACCAGCCACTGCTAAAGAGTTAATCCATCATTTAGAATCATCCCTACATTCTGCAGAAGAATTAATCTCTGATCTATTGGATATTTCTCGCCTAGAAAGTGGTCGTATTACGCCAAAAAATGAAACCATCGCATTAAATGACCTGTTTAAGACACTTAATACAGAATTATCTGCTTTAGCTCCAGAAGATATCACTTTTAAAGTACATCCTTGTAGTCTCTTTATAAGAAGCGATAGTAAATTATTGAGACGTATTATACAAAACTTCTTAACCAATGCTTTCCGTTATGGAGAGGGTAGAGTTGTTTTAGGTGCTAAACGTGTTAAGGGTCATGTTCGAATTGAAGTATGGGATCAAGGTAAAGGCATCCCTGAAGATAAGCAAAAAATTATCTTTGAAGAGTTTAAACGATTAGATAGCCATCAAACGCGAGCAGAAAAAGGACTTGGTTTAGGTCTTGCTATTGCCGATGGCTTTTGCAAACTCCTTGATCATCCAATTACTGTTCGTTCATGGCTAGATAAAGGGACTGTTTTTAGTGTCACTGTGCCTATTGAAGAAACGCCAATAGTGCTTGATACAGCACAAATTGATGAAATCTTGGCACCTGTAGCTAACACCCCAAAACCTTCAGCTGTTACAGTATTATGTGTAGACAATGAAGATACGATTTTAACAGGCATGAAAACCCTACTAACCCGTTGGGATTGCATAGTAAAAACTGCTCGCAATCAACAAGAATGCTATGAAATATTAGCTGAAGGTTTCAAACCTCAACTATTATTAGTTGACTACCATTTAGATCATGGGCACATAGGCACAGAACTAATAAAATGGCTACGGGAACAATTAAATGATCCTAAACTACCCGCTATTATTATTAGTGCAGATAATTCACAAGAACTTGCTGAAGAGTTACAAAAGGCAGGATTGGATTTCATTAAAAAGCCGATTAAACCAGCACAATTAAGAGCACTGATCAGCCTCCATGTAACCTTAAAATAATAAAATGTACAATAATAAAAAAGGCATGTATAAAACATGCCTTTTTATTTATAAATTGCTACATTATGGCTTAGGAAATGCCAAACGTCTTACATTGGCAATGTTCTCAACAATACGGATAACTTGCGAGCTATAACCGAACTCATTGTCATACCATACATAAAGAACAGCATGATTATCGGTACAAATTGTGGCTGCAGCATCAACAATACCTGCATGACGAGAACCCACAAAATCACTAGAAACGACTTCAGTCGAATCAATAAAATCTATTTGTCTATGTAGTTTTGAATGTAAAGCAACATCCCTTAAGAAATCATTTAATTCTTCTCTAGTTGTTGATTTACCAAGATTTAAATTAAGAATAGCCAATGATACATTAGGCGTTGGTACACGAATAGCATTACCAGTTAACTTACCAGCTAACTCAGGCAGTGCTTTAGCAGCAGCTGTTGCTGCACCAGTTTCGGTAATTACCATATTTAATGGCGCACTACGCCCACGACGGCTTCCTTTATGGAAATTATCAATTAAGTTTTGATCGTTAGTGTAGGAATGTACCGTTTCAACATGGCCATTCTCAATACCAAACTTATCATTAATAACTTTTAACACAGGTACGATTGCATTGGTTGTACAAGATGCCGCTGACAGAATCTTGTCTTCTTTAGTAATTAAGTTATCATTAACACCATAGACGATATTTTTTAATTTACCTTTACCAGGTGCTGTCAGAATTACACGAGAGACACCTTTACATTGTAAATGTTGGCTTAAACCTTCTTCATCACGCCATTTACCCGTATTATCAATCACAATCGCATTATTAATACCATATTGCGTATAATCCACTGTGCTTGGATCACTTGAATAAATCACCTGAATTAGGTTACCGTTTATTGATAAGGTATTATTTTCTTCATTTACTAATACCGTACCTTTGAAGGCACCGTGTACTGAATCACGACGTAGTAAATTAGCGCGCTTTTCTAAATCATCATCTGAGCCTTTACGTACCACAATGGCACGTAATCTCACACCATCACCACTGCCTGTTCTTTCAATCATGATACGCGCAAGCAAGCGACCAATACGACCAAAACCGTAAAGTACTACATCTGTACCACAATCCGTTTGCTTATCTGCTGGTTTATCTATGATATCAGCTAACTCTTTACGTAAGAATTGTTCTGGCGATAATGATTGTTCTTCACGGTATTTAACAGCTAATCGGCCAAGGTCAATAGAAGCAGAGCCCAAATTAAGCTCAGTCATAACCTTTAATAAAGGATAGGTTTCTTTTACAGATAGCTCTGCTTCCTTGCCAAAACGATAATGGGTAGCTGCATGGGTTTGTAAAATAGAGACAACAGACTGATTGATTAAGCTAAAACCATAAATTGAAGTAACAACATGATTATTACGATACAGTTGACCAACTAACGGGATCATTGTTTCAGCTAAGGCTTCACGATCCGTCCAATCAGTAAGACATTGTTGTGATGTTTGAGACACTAGGCACCTTCCATTTGTTGATTAGAGGATAAATGGTTACCATATTATGCCAAAAATAAGGCCATTCCATCAATGAAAAGCAATGGCCTTTACTAGGAAATTTAAATAATCCAGATAATCCAAACCACCAAGGCTAGTAATAGCCACTGTTCTAGATAATAACGGAAACGGTTTCTTTTCTTTAATTCTTTACCACGTTCACGAACCTTATAGAGAACTCCAAAGGCTTTATTAATAACCCCTAATTTATCACCTTCTTCATTGGGCGAGGCAGCAGCACCCACAATATTTTTGCCTACCCATCGATTGAACTTAGTCGCCCATTTATATTTTAAAGGTCGTTCCATATCACAGAAGAAAATTAAGCGGCGATGATCTGTCATATTTTCAGCATAATGAATATAGGTTTCATCAAAGATAACACCTTCACCATCACGCCATGAGTAACGCTCACCATCTACTTCGATAAAGCATTTATCGTCATTGGGCGTATCAAGCCCTAGGTGATAACGTAAAGAACCAGCGTATGGATCACGATGGGTTACTAAACGAGCGCCAGGCGGTAACTCTGTAAACATGGCTGCTTTAACCGTAGGTATATCTTTTACCAATGCAGTAGTATACGGACATAACTCCATCGCAGAAGGATGGCTATCACCATACCATTTTAAATAAAAACGTTTCCAGCCTTTACGAAAGAAAGAATTAAAGCCAGCATCATCAAGCTTATCAGAACCTTTTACTTTACCCGCCTCTAATAAACGCTCACCTTCCTCTTTAATTTTCTGCCAATTTTCTTCAAAAACCTTTAATTCAGGATAAATATCTGTTGAATAATAGGGCTGACTGGGCAATTTAGACGTTAAATAAATAATAGAATTTAGTGGTGCTAAAAAAGTTGAATGATCTTTTATTTGTCGCGACCACTTATGACGAACACGACCACGATAATGAACAAATAGAACGCTAGCTATTAACAATCCTACGATGATTATTTTCAATTGTTGTACCCACCTACTACTTTAATCAAAATATAATAAGCTACTTCTATAGTACTTTAAATAAAGCATTATACTAATAGCGAATAAACTGTCCTCTGACTTTCTCAAATAGAACAACAAACAACTGTTAGATAATATGTGACTCTTTTGCTAATGCATTAAAAACAACCAGCTGTTTAGAAAAATCACCATATTGCTCTTTATCAGCATAATAATTGGCTTGGTGATCGGCTACATACTTAGCTATCTCAATGAGTTGTGGATAAATTTCTTGTACATCCATAGGGCTGATATGTAGTTTATTTTCTAATAGCGTAAACAAGCCTGCCGCCGCGCGAGCCCGATCTTCTGTCTGTAAGCCAGGTAGTTTCTCTGCTTGTAATACATAATCAGCAAAAATACAGGCATAATAATGAAAAACCTTTGGCGGCATAAAATGCAATCCATCTACACAACGCCCCACAGACTCCACAAAAACTGACTTTAAACTTTCAGCATCTTTTCCTGCATATAAGTCATACGCTTCTTGACAGTCCACTTCTGTTTGATAATCAGCCCAATCAGCTTCTGTTGGTATGGTAGTGTTAGTCACTATGACATCCTCAATCAATTAAATTATTACAAAACACGATATTAATTAAAATTCATTACTTATTTACAGGCGTAAATCAATGATAAAAACTAAACATCTAATAAAAAAGTCACTGGACCATTATTTATCAAATGAATTTGCATATTAGCACCAAAACAGCCCGTTGCAACAGGTGTATGTTGCTGTTGAGCTCGTACTAATAAATAATTAAATAATTCCTCACCTAAAATAGGAGAAGCAGCTGTAGAAAAACTAGGTCGTAATCCACTTTTAGTATCTGCCGCTAGCGTAAATTGCGATACCAACAACAAGCCACCCTTAATATCCACTAACGAACAGTTCATCTTATCATTTTCATCAGCAAAGATACGATAGTTTAATAACTTATGTAGCAACTTATCAGCTTTTGCTGGTGTATCATCTGGTTCAATTCCTACTAATGCAAGAATACCGATGCCAATTTCACCTATTATGTCATTTTCCACTGCCACACTGGCTTCAGTTACTCGTTGAATTAAAGCCTTCACTCACATATCCCTTATTTTTCAGTTAATAGCTTTTCAGCCATAGCATGTGTAGCTTTTACTAAGGCATCCACTGTACCCACCTCAAAGGCTGAATGACCTGACTCTCGAATAATATTAAGCTCACTACTTGGCCAGAGTTTATGAAGTTGCCAAGCATTATCAAGAGGACAAATCACATCATAACGACCATGCACTATAATGCCTGGAATATGGGCTATTTTGTGCATATCTCGCAGTAATTGATTGGGTTCTAAAAATGCGTTATTTACAAAATAGTGGCATTCTATACGTGCCATAGCTAACGCTTTTTTAGTTTCTAAAAAACTTTGGCTAATTTTAGGATTAGGCACTAAAGTTATCGTACTACCCTCCCAACCCGACCAAGCTCTTGCTGCATTTAATTGAGCAATTTCATCAGTACCTGTTAAACGCTTATAAAAAGCTTGTACTAAATCATCACGTTCAGCTTCTGGAATAGGCGCAATATAGTCTTCCCAATAGTCTGGAAATAAGTAACTAGCCCCTTTTTGATAAAACCATTCAATTTCAGCAGCTCTACATAAAAAGATGCCTCGCAAAATTAACCCTAAGACTTGTGCAGGATGTTTTTGAGCATAAGCTAATGCGAGCGTAGAACCCCACGAACCACCAAACACCACCCATTTATCAATAGCTAACTCTTGCCTAATAAGCTCAATATCTGCCACCAAGTCCCAAGTAGTATTATACTGCAAAGAGGCATGAGGTTTGGAGCGACCACAGCCTCGTTGATCAAAGGTAATAATTCGATAAATAGTAGGATCAAAAAAACGAGCGCTATTTTCGTCACATCCTCCACCAGGCCCACCATGTAAAAATAATACAGGCAAACCTGTTATAGAGCCACTTTCTTCAATATGCAGTACATGGGGCGCCTGAACAGCTAGTTTATGCGTTGCATAAGGCTTTATTTCTGGAAATAGCGGATGCATGATTTTTATTAGTCCCTTATAAATCCTACTGAGCTAAATACTTCTCAACAGCAACTTTGCCGTCTTCACCCTTCGTACTCTTAATACCCACTAGCCAATGATTAAGTACTTCTGGATGTTTCTTTAAATACTCTTTAGCCGCTTTTTTGGCAGGCACTTTATTTTCCAAAATCTCTGTCATTAATTCGCTTTCCATTTGCACTGTAAAACGAATTTGGCTAATTAAATTAGCTTCTGTAGGGCAGCGTTTTTGAAACTCAGGGGAAATAATAGTAAATACTTTAGCACTGCCATAATTAGGGCCAAAAACCTCATCTCCATCAGCCAAATATTTCAATTCAATTTGACTATTCATTGGGTGAGGTTCCCATGCCAAAAACACTATTGGTTTTTTAGCAGTAACCGCTCGTTTTACTTGGCTAAGCATAGCAGCTTCACTTGACTCTCTCAGTTTAAAATCACTTAAATTGAATAGATTTTCTTTAATCATTTTTTGAATCAATAAATTGCCATCATTGCCTGCTTCAATACCAAATATTTGAGCATTTAAATCTTTTTTAAACTTAGCAATATCCTTAAATGATTGCAAACCAGCATCATACGTATAAGCAGGTACTGCTAAGGTGTATTTAGCCCCTTCTAAATTCGCTTTTTCAGGAATAATGATGGTTTTATCTTTAATAAAAGGTGCTGCGATACCATCCATGGAAGGAGACCAATAACCTAAAAAAGCATCAACCTTGCCCTTAGCCACACTAGTAAAAGCAATAGGAACAGAAATAATGGGAGCACTCACCTCATAACCTAGCCCCTCGGCAACTACAGAAACCATAGCAGTAGTAGCACTAATATCCGCCCACCCTGTTTCAGCTAACTTAATATTCTGACAAGCCGAAACATCTTCTACGGGTTCATCTGCCCAACTTATTAAACTGGTTGCTAACCCTAATAATCCTACACTTATTATTTTACTGAGCTTATTCATTCTCTCTCCCCTGCTATCGCAGCAACTTAGTTAATGCTAAAACAACCATACTATGATTTTGGGTAAATAGCAAAATGGTCGGTATTAATTTAATATATACTTTAGATCATCAATCTTGTATTTTAACCTATCACTCTTACTAAACTGTGCTAATACTATGATCCATAATACTCCACCCTCAAGACCTATAGTCCTTTGTTTATCTGGCCATGATCCTAGTGGCGGAGCAGGTATTCAAGCTGATATTGAAGCTATTTTGGCACAAAATTGTCATGCGGCTCCAACAGTAACAGCCCTCACAGTACAAAATACAGTGGATGTTACTGATTTTAGAGTATTAGACAGAGAATGGGTATTAGCACAAGCCAATGCTGTGTTACAAGATATGCCCGTTTCCTCTATTAAATTGGGTATGTTGGGTAATATGGAAATGGTAGATACTATTATTGAAATAGCTAACCAACACCCTCACTTACCTTTATTGTGTGATCCTGTATTAAGAGCAGGTGGTGGTGGAGCATTAGGCAAAGGAGATATTGCTTACGCTATTCGTGAAAAACTATTGCCACTAGCAACAATTACAACCCCTAATTTGCCTGAAGCACGTATTTTAGCCGAATTACCTGATGGCTCCGCAGATGAGTGTGCTGAGAAACTATTAAAATACTGTAAGAATTTATTGATTAAAGGTGGCCATGAGTCAGATCCTGTCATCTCTAATCGTCTTTATACTCAACAAGGCGAAAAACATGTTTTTACCTGTGCGCGTTTACCAGGTAATTATCATGGTTCAGGTTGTACCCTAGCAAGCGCATTAGCAGGACGTTTGGCACTCGGAGAAGAATTAATCAGTGCTGTTAAATCCGCTCTTGATTATACTTGGCGAACACTTCGTGATGCAGAGGCACCAGGGCAAGGGCAATATATTCCGCGGCGTATTCCGTTGGATTTTTGTTCATGATATTAGCGGGACTGTATGGAATTACTGATAACCAGTTATTGGCTGGTGGTCGTTTACTACCCTATGTAGAGGCTGCTCTACAAGGGGGTATGAAAGTCTTACAATACCGTGATAAAACAAGAGATACACAACGTCGCCACCACGAAGCAAGTGCTTTACTAACACTTTGTGAACAATACCAAGCTCAGTTAATTATTAATGATGATGTACTGTTAGCGAAAGAATTAGGTGTGGGCGTGCATTTAGGGCAAGAAGATGGTTCCATCCAAAAAGCGCGAGAGTTACTGGGTAATAAAGCTATTATTGGCGCAACCTGTCATGGCAGTATAGAGTTAGCTCAACAAGCAAAAACAGAAGGTGCTAGCTATGTAGCTTTTGGTCGCTTCTTTGCCTCCAAAACCAAAACAGACGCTCAACCTGCTGATATTAGTGTATTACCTCAAGCAAAAGTTTTGGGTTTACCTATTTGTGTTATAGGCGGTATTACTTTACAAAATGCCCCTATTTTACTTAAACAAGGGGCTAACTTATTGGCTGTTGTTAATGAACTGTTTGCAGTCGAGTCACCCAAACAAGTTAAAGCCATTGTGGAACAATTTGTCCAGCTTATAGACCTTTCAAATTAAAGGTTAGACACCTGTTAACATTTTTTCTGCATGGGCTAATGATTCTTTGGTTAAATCAACCCCACCTAACATTCTTGCAAGCTCTTCGACACGTTGTTGTTTAGTTAAAGAAGTTACTGCTGTTTGAGTAGAGTTTTTAGTACGTTCTTTATGCACAAATAAATGATGATGTCCTTGTGCTGCCACCTGCGGTAAATGGGTTACCGTTAACACCTGTCCTTGCTCACCCAATTTTCGTAATAACTTACCGACAATCTCTGCTGTAGGCCCACCAATCCCTACATCTACTTCATCAAAAACTAATGTAGAAACACGGGATGTTTGGGCAGTAATTACCTGAATAGCAAGGCTGATCCTTGATAACTCGCCACCAGAAGCAACTTTATTTAACGCTCGAACAGGCTGCCCTGGGTTACCACTGACTAAAAACTCTATTGTTTCTAAGCCATGTAACTGTGGTTCAGAAGCCTTTATGGTTGTTAACTCTATAGTAAATTGGCCTCCTGGCATACCAAGTGTTTGCATTTCTTGCTGTACCGCTTTTGCCAATTTTGCTGCTGCTTTTTTACGTAATACAGAAAGTTTTTCAGCCGCTTGCTGATACTCATTAGCTAATTGTTGCAAGGTATTAGCTAATTCTTCTAACTTTTCATCTCCTGCTTCAATATTGGCTAATTCATCTTGTAATTTCTGAGTAAGCCCAGCCAACTCTGTAGGTTGGATATGATGTTTTCTTGCCAGACTATAAATGGCATCTAGCCTATCTTCTACTTGTTGTTGGCGTAGAGGATCCATATCAAAATGGTCTACAAAACGATTAATCTCCGCCACCGCTTCTTCCAATTGAATCTGTGCATTACTTAATAAATTAGCAGCATCTACCAAACCCGCCACTGGCTCTTTAAAACTCGCTAAACGACGCACACTCATATTAAGTGCTGATAAAACATTCGCCTCATCATTGCTGCAAATATCCAATACTTGCTGGCAAGCACTTAAAATAGTATCTGCCTGACTTAAGTTTCTTTGCTCGGTTTCTAACTGTTCTACTTCATTATCAACTAAAGCAAGTTTGTCTAACTCCTCAAGTTGATAACTTAATAATTGTTGTTTAGCCTGCTGTTCTTCACTATTACTGGATAATTTTTGCAGGGTTTGCTGTGTTTGTTTCCACTGTTGAGCTAATTGCTTAACCTGTTCAGCTAATACTCGACTGCCTGCATAATCATCTAGTAAATGGCGATGTGTTTCTAGCTTTAATAACGACTGGTGTTCATGTTGGCTATGGATATCTATCAGTAACTCACCTAATAGTTTCAGATGGGATAACGGGCAAGGTGTACCGTTAATATAACCGCGTGAGCGGCCATCTTGATTGATTACTCGACGTAATATACAAATTTCATCACTTACCAGATCATGATCAACCAACCATTGTTTAGCTTCTGGAATATTAGTTAACTCAAAACTTGCTAAAATATCTGCTTTATCTGCCCCTTGTCTAACCACACTGTTGTCACAGCGATCACCTAAGGCTAAGCCTAATGCATCTAACATAATAGACTTACCTGCCCCAGTTTCTCCTGTAATTACTGTCATTCCAGATAGTAACTCCAGATCCAGATGATCAACAATGGCATAATTTTTAATAGACAAATGCACTAGCATGAATAATTAACCTATGGATAATGCTATAAATACAATAAAGAAATTATTATAAGCTATTAGTCAACAAAACGTGATCCATAGCCCATAATTCTTTAGTAAATGTTAAAATAATAACAGTGATTAAAAACAAGAGTATTATTTGTGAAAAAATTTAAAGGCAAATTGGCGGTTGGCTTTCTTCGTTTACTCGCCTTATTACCTTGGGGTGGTATACAAAAAGTTGGTGGTTTTGTAGGCTATCTTATGTGGCTATTTCCTAATCGTTCCAAGCAAGTAGCCCTGATTAATTTAGCAAAATGCTTTCCTGAACTTTCTACAATAGAAATAGAAAAACTAGCTAAACAAACCTTAATTAACCAAGGTAAAACAATGGCAGAAAGTGCCTGCGCGTGGTGTTGGCCACCAGAGAAAACACTTAAATATATTAAACAAGTTGAAGGCTTAGATGTTTTACTAACGGCTATTAACTCAGGTAAAGGGGCTGTCGGTATCACTAGCCATTTAGGTAATTGGGAAATCCTCAACCATTTTTATTCCAGTTATTGTAATCCCGTTATTTTTTACCGCCCACCTAAGTTAAAGGAGCTGGATGAATTTTTAAAAAAACGTCGTGTTCAAATGGGAAATAGAGTAGCTCCCTCCACTAAAGAGGGAATTTTGAGCGTTATTAAAGAAATTCGTAAAGGTGGTTGCGCTGGTATTCCCGCAGATCCTGAACCCGCTAGATCAGCTGGTGTTTTTGTACCTTTTTTTGCTACTCAAGTGCTGACCAGTAAATTTGTACCTAGTATGGTGGCAGCTAAAAAAGCAGTTGCTTTCGTTGGACATGCCATTCGATTAGAAGATGGTTCAGGTTATAAAGTAATTTTTGAAAATGCTCCTGAAGAAATCTACAGTAAGGATACTGATGAAGGTGTAGCTGTTATGGGACAAATTATTCAAGGCTGTGTAAAAAGATGGCCTACTCAATATATGTGGAGTATGAAGCGTTTTAAACAGCGCCCAGAAGGTGAAGCCCGCTGGTATTAATTAACTTAATCTTACATTTTTTAATGATGCTAACACGTTGTTTATAAAAGACTTTATAAAAAATTAGCATTAAGTCTCATAGTATGCATACTATTTGTATTACTTATAATAAAAACTGATCTTTCAATTTATAAGGTATTATCATGTCTTTAACAGATATTATTTCACAATACACTAAACTCGCTGGACAGCACGCTTCTAATAATGAAGCAGATGGTGGCTTGTTAGGTATGGCTAAAAGCTTACTTGGCAATGAAGTTTCTGGAAATCTTATCCAAAAATTTTTAAGTAACCTTTCACCTGATATTATTCAAAAGTTATCCGCCCTAAAAGCACTAGGTAGCAATGAAACCAGTAATCCTGAGTCATCAGAAAATTTTGTAGCCATGTTTAAACAATTGGCTGGCCAGTTTGCTACAAAAGATACCGACCAACAAGTTTCTGAGTTAGCTGAACCTGATAATGCTAACCTTGTAGCAAAAGCATTAGATATGGCGAAAGGGTTTGGTATTAATTTAGATAAATTATTATGATCTGTAAACAGTAAGTAGTTAGCTGCAAGCCTGACTACTTTCTGTACTACTCACAAAAGTAGCTTTATCTTAACTTAGCCTCTAATTTATCATTGAAAATTCTACTTATTAATGATAATTCCACTATTCGCTAATAACCCTATGTCTCATATATTTTATTTGCTGCCTCTTTGTAGAATTGGGTACACAAACTGATTGTTTTAATCGTTGTTTTGAATAAATAGACATTGATTATTAACTAAACGTATGAGGAATTATTTATGTCTCAAGAAAAAATTGTAACCCTATTTAATAGTCCAGCTATTGCAAGACATGCTGTGACAGAATTAATAGAAGCAGATTTTGCAGAACACGATATTCAGTACCTTGATAGAGAATATTTAAAAGAAAGAGAACAAGCCATCCAAGAAAAAAATATTTGGGATGAGCTATTTGGTTATGATGTGATGGAAGAAAATGTTGATATCTATCGTCATGCAATCGAAAATGATGCGGTGATATTAATATTACTTACTGAAAACACCCTATTAGATAAGGCTATGCAAATCCTTGAGCACTATCACCAACTAGACAAATCAAAACTGCCTGAAGGTGCAAAAGATGTGAGTATAGCTCCTGCTTTACAGGGTTCACCCAACCAATCAAACCCAACAACAACCGTTCATCGATAAGCAATTACGGTAATCTTCATTGGTTTTATCAACGAAATTAATACAAGGGCTTAAAAGCCCTTTATTGATTAAATTTTTTTAGGCTTTTGCCAATTATCTTTTTGCACTTGATAGGCACGACTTATTGCTAATGCATTCGGTGCTACATCTTTTGTAATCGTTGAGCCTGCTGCTGTGGTAGCTGCATCACCAATAGTAACAGGAGCCACTAGTGAGTTATTAGAGCCTATAAATACTTCATTGCCTAAAATAGTTTTAAATTTATTAACACCATCATAGTTACAAGTAATAGTTCCTGCGCCAATATTACAATAGTTACCAACCTCTGTATCACCTAAATAAGTTAAATGACCTACTTTAGAGTACTCTCCTAAAGAAGTATTTTTTAACTCCACAAAATTACCCACATGAGCTTTTGCGTGAAGCACAGTACCTGGACGTAAACGAGCGAAAGGTCCTGCATCACTTTCTTCTTCTAAAATAGCGCCTTCAATATGACTATTTGCTTTAACCTTAACGCCCTTTTTTAAGATACTGTCTTTAATAATACAGTTAGCACCTATCGTTACCCCGTCCTCAATAACTACTTTACCTTCTAAAATAACATTGATATCTATTTCAATATCAGAACCTATCTCTACCTCTCCCCGTAAATCAAAACGGCTAGGATCAAGTAAAGTAACACCTTTTCTCATCAGCATTTGAGCCGCATTATATTGATAATAACGCTCTAATTGGGCTAACTGTATACGATCATTAGCACCCTGCACTTCCATTTCTGTTGCTGGTTGAGCTGTTGCTATAGCAAAACCGTCATTAACTGCCATGGCAATAATATCGGTTAAATAATATTCACCTTGCGCATTTTGATTGGATAATTTTGATAACCATTTTCTTAATGGTTCGCTAGATAAAGCCAGAATGCCTGTATTACCTTCTTTAATTTGTTTTTGCTGTTCCGTAGCATCTTTTTGCTCAACGATCGCTGTAACATTACCTACTTCATTACGAATAATACGCCCATAGCCAGTAGGATTAGCTAAATTAACAGTTAATAGCCCCAAAAATAACGGCTGTATAAACCCAAGTAGATTTTCTAAGGTTGTGGTTTCAATTAATGGTACATCACCATAAAGAATTAATACTTTTTCACTTTCCACAAAAGGCATCGCAGCAGCAACTGCATGCCCCGTACCTAATTGTTGTTCTTGTAGAACAAAATGTATATCATCAGCTGTTAATAATTGTTTTACTTGTTCAGCACCATGACCGATAACCACATGTATTTTTTGAGGTTTTAATCTTCTAGCAGTATCAATCACATGGCCTAGCATAGTTTTACCTGCTACTTTATGTAAAACTTTAGGGAGTGTTGAACACATGCGAGTACCTTTGCCCGCAGCAAGAATAATTACTTCTAATGACATAATTAATACCCCAAAAAAACAAAGGGCAGCCTAAGCCACCCCTTTTTATAAACTAAACCACTTCCCCAACAATTATTTAAACTTTCTTCTAAGTTCAGTAATTGTTCGTAATTGTGCTGCTGCTTGCGCAAGACTAGAAGCTGTTTTACTGTAATCTTGGTGCGATGATTTATCATTCAACTCATGTTCAGCACTAATCATGGCAGCTTTTGCTGCTGCTTCATCAAGGTCTTCTGCACGAATACCTGTATCAGCTAGTACCACTACTTCTAAGGGTTGAACTTCCAAAAATCCACCTGAGATATAGAAAATCTCTTCTGTATCATCTTCTTTAACAACACGCACAGGGCCTGGTAACAAACTAGTTAATAGCGGTGCATGGTTAGGTAATATACCTAGATCACCCATACTACCATGAGCTACTACTCGTTTAACAGTACCAGTAAATAATGATTCTTCTGCACTGACTATGCTACATTTAATCATTGCCATATCTATAATACCCTCTACTTTATGCCCATAATACCATTATGGGTACACCCATTATAGGGTCTTAGCCTTTTCAATGACTTCGTCGATAGTACCTACCATATAGAACGCTTGTTCTGGTAAGTGATCATAATCGCCATTTAAAATGCCTTTGAAAGCACGAATTGTTTCTTTAAGTGGTACATATTTACCTGGAGAACCAGTAAACACTTCCGCAACGAAGAATGGTTGAGATAAGAAACGTTGCATTTTACGAGCACGAGCTACTAATTGCTTATCCGCTTCTGATAGCTCATCCATACCTAAAATAGCAATAATATCTTTTAATTCTTTATAACGTTGCAATACATATTGTACACCACGTGCTACTTCATAATGCTCTTGGCCAATTACATGTGGATCAAGCTGACGTGAAGTAGAATCCAGTGGGTCAACCGCAGGATAAATACCTAATGATGCAATATCACGTGATAATACAACTGTCGCATCCAAGTGAGCAAAGGTAGTTGCTGGTGATGGGTCAGTTAAGTCATCCGCAGGAACATATACTGCTTGAATAGAGGTAATAGAACCTTTCTTAGTAGTAGTAATACGCTCTTGTAATACACCCATTTCTTCCGCTAGCGTTGGCTGATAACCTACCGCTGATGGCATACGACCTAAAAGTGCTGATACTTCAGTACCTGCTAAGGTATAACGATAAATATTATCAATAAATAATAATACATCGCGGCCTTCATCACGGAATTTTTCTGCAATGGTTAAGCCTGTTAACGCTACACGTAAACGGTTTCCTGGAGGCTCGTTCATCTGTCCGTAAACTAGCGCCACTTTATCAAGTACGCTTGATTCTTTCATTTCGTGATAGAAGTCGTTACCTTCACGAGTACGCTCACCCACGCCTGCGAATACAGAGAAACCACTATGCTCCATCGCAATGTTACGGATAAGTTCCATCATGTTAACGGTTTTACCAACACCAGCACCACCGAACAGGCCTACTTTACCCCCTCTTGCGAAAGGACAAATCAAGTCAATAACTTTGATACCTGTTTCTAATAGGTCACTACCACCTGCTTGCTCTTCAAACGAAGGTGCTTCACGGTGGATACTCCAACGCTCTTCTTCGCCAATAGGACCAGCTTCATCGATAGGGTTACCTAATACATCCATAATTCGACCTAAGGTTTTTATACCTACAGGTACAGAAATTGGAGCGCCTGTATTAGCTACATCAAGACCACGCTTTAGACCTTCAGTAGATCCCATTGCAATGGAACGGACAACACCATCACCTAACTGTTGTTGAACTTCCAGCGTTGTCTCAACGCCTTGTACTTTTAATGCGTCATAAACTTTAGGTACATTGTCACGTGGAAATTCCACATCAATAACAGCACCGATAATTTGAATGATACGTCCGCTACTCATAGCTGGATATCCTCTGAATTTATAAACCTTTCTTACGATACAGCAGCTGCACCGCCAACAATTTCGGAAATTTCTTGGGTAATGGCCGCCTGACGAGCCTTATTGTAAATTAACTGCAATTCACCAATAAGATCTTCGGCATTATTAGTCGCATTCTGCATTGCAATCATACGTGCTGCTTGCTCTGCTGCCCCATTTTCCACCACCGCTTGATACACTAGTGACTCAATATAACGTATCAATAATGTATCAAGTAATTCTTGCGCATTGGGTTCATAAATATAATCCCAATTACTTTCAACAATTTTTTGATGTACTGCAGCATCATCTTTTGCTGTGGAAGTAGTTGGCAGTGGTAATAGTTGCAATAGCCTTGGTTTTTGAGTCATCGTATTAACAAACTCATTACCTGCTAAATACACTCTGTCTAAACGCCCTTCATCAAAGGCATCTAACATTACCTTAACACCACCCACTAATTCTTTAATAGAAGCTTGCTCACTAATATTGGTTATTGCGGCAGTCACTTTCGCACCAAAATGATGGAAAAAACTAATACCTTTCGATCCCACCACACAAAGCTCGACTTCTACACCTTCATCATGCCATTTTCTATAATCTTTGATTACTTCTTTAAACAAGTTAGTATTCAAACCACCACAAAGACCACGGTCAGTAGATATAACAATATATCCAACTCGTTTAACAGGTCTTTCTGTCATAAATGGATGATGATACTCAGCAGCATTAGCATTAGCTAAATGAGTAATTACTTGATAAATGCGCTCAGCATAAGGACGACCTGCCGCCATTAGTTGTTGCGCTTTACGCATTTTACTCACTGCTACTTTTTCCATAGCACTGGTAATTTTCTGCGTACTTTTAATACTCGCAATTTTTGTGCGAATTTCTTTTGCGCCTGACATATTACACCTTTAGCATTAGTTAACAGGTGTTATTACAACACCTGCATCGTCTTACCAAGTATGGGTAGCTTTAAAGCTCTCAATACCTGCTTTAATCTCAGCATCAATCTCATCGTTAAAGTCACCTTTAACGTTAATTTTTGCCATAAGATCTGCTTTATCTCTGTTGAAGTATTCTAATAATGCCTCTTCAAAAGCACCAATCTTATCTAACTCAATATCCTGTAAATAACCACGTTCAGCAGCATAAAGAGAAACAGACATTTGCGCAACTGAGAATGGAGCATATTGTTTTTGCTTCATTAACTCTGTTACACGCTGTCCATGCTCTAATTGCTTACGGGTTGCCTCATCAAGATCCGAAGCAAACTGTGCGAACGCTGCTAACTCACGATATTGAGCAAGTGCAGTACGAATACCACCCGATAATTTTTTGATGATCTTAGTTTGTGCTGCACCACCCACACGAGATACCGAAATACCCGCGTTAACCGCTGGACGGATACCTGAGTTAAATAATGATGCTTCTAAGAATATCTGACCATCTGTAATTGAAATTACGTTTGTTGGTACGAAGGCAGAAACGTCACCTGCTTGCGTTTCAATAATTGGTAACGCAGTTAAAGAACCCGTTTGGCCTTTCACTTCACCATTAGTGAACTTCTCAACATATTCTTCTGATACACGAGAAGCACGCTCTAATAAACGGCTGTGTAAATAGAATACGTCACCAGGATAAGCTTCACGTCCAGGTGGACGACGTAGTAATAATGAAATTTGACGATAAGCTACCGCTTGTTTTGACAAATCATCATAAATAATTAATGCGTCTTCACCACGATCACGGAAATATTCACCCATGGTACAACCAGAATAAGGTGCTAAATATTGTAATGCAGCAGATTCAGAAGCACTGGCTACTACTACAATAGTATTTTTTAACGCATCATTTTCTTCTAATTTACGTACAACGTTAGCAATCGTTGATTGTTTTTGACCGATAGCGACATAAACACACTTAATGCCACTGTCTTTTTGATTAATGATCGCATCAACAGCTAAAGCGGTTTTACCAATTTGACGGTCGCCAATAACCAACTCACGTTGACCACGACCAATTGGAATCATCGCATCAACTGATTTATAACCTGTTTGTACAGGTTGGTCTACTGATTTACGCCAAATAACACCAGGTGCTACCTTTTCAATAGCATCAGTTTGGCTAGTACCTAGAGGACCTTTACCATCAATAGGATTACCAAGCGCATCAACAACACGACCTAATAATTCACGACCAATAGGTACTTCTAAGATACGACCTGTACATTTTGCACTCATGCCTTCAGAAAGGCTTAAGTACTCACCTAATACAACGGCGCCGACAGAGTCTTCTTCCAAGTTAAGTGCCATACCATAAACACCACCTGGGAACTCAATCATTTCGCCATACATTACATCAGCAAGACCGTAAATACGTACAATACCATCAGAAACACTAACGATTGTACCTTCATTACGAGCTTGTGTTGAAACATCAAGTTTAGCGATACGCTCCTTGATAATTTCACTTATTTCAGAAGGATTTAATTGCTGCATGCCATGCCCCTCAAATCAGGAATTCATTGCTTCGGCGAGCTTATCTAGCCGACCGCGAACCGAACTATCTATTACCAAGTCACCTGCACGAATTGTTAACCCACCAATTAATGCAGCATTTACTGTTTGCTTAGCTTTTACTGTTCGCTCAAGCCGCTTTGATAAGGCGGCAGTTATTTTTTGAAGCTGCTCATCAGATAATTCAAAAGCAGTTTCTATCTCTGCATCTACTACACGCTCAGCTTCTAGCTTATAGTCTTCGTAAAGCTCACAAATAGTAGGTAATAAAGATAAACGATCATGTTCACCCACTATATGTAAAAAATTACTAAAGGTTTCGTCTATTTTGCCCGCCAATAAATTGGATAATAAATCAGCTTTTTGAGCACGCGTTAATGTTGGTTTACCCAGTTCTTGAACAACTACAGGTTGCTCCAAAGCACAAGCAGCCAGTTCTAACATAGTAAACCAAGCGTCAACTTGGTTTGCTGTCTTAGCAAACTCAAAAGCAGCTCTTGCATAAGGTCTGGCAAGCGTATGGGTATTTATCATTGCTTGCTCCGCTTACAGTTTAGAAGCTATTTTATCAACCAGATCACTGTGTGCATTGGCATCTACAGAAGATTCTAAAATCTTCTCAGCTCCTTGCACAGCCAAACTTGCTACTTGAGAGCGAAGTTGGTCTCTGGCACGATTTACTTCCAGATCAATTTCAGACCTAGCACTAGCAATTAATTTTTCGCCTTCAGTACGAGCTTGTTGTTTTGACTCTTCTATAATAGATGAAGCTGTTTTATTAGCTTTATCAAGAATGTCAGCTGCTTGCTCTTTACCTTCACGAAGTATTTGCTCTACTTGCTGTTGGACTTCTTGCAATTCGCGCTCAGCACGACCTGCTGCATCCAAACCTTCCGCAATTTTTTTCTTGCGTTCTTGCATAACCTGATTAATAGGAGGCCATACATATTTCATACAAAACAAGACAAAAATAGCGAAGGCAATAGTTTGACCGATTAATGTCAAATTTATATTCATAGCGACTTACCTCATGCTATCCCAGTTGATTTGGCTAGTTTCATTAAATTAAGCATCAAAATGCTCAACATCTTTAACTAGCGTTAGGCAACTACGAAGATAAGATACATAGCAATACCTACACCAATCATTGGTACCGCATCAAGTAAACCAGCCATTAAGAAGGTTTTAGTTTGTAAGGTAGAAGCTAACTCTGGTTGACGAGCTGTTGATTCAAGTAATTTTCCACCTAAGATAGCGAAACCGATACCAGTACCTAAGGCACCTAAACCGATCATTAAAGCTGCTGCTAAGTAAACCATATAAACTCCTAAAAGTAATATAATAAAAAACCAAAGTTAATAAAAAACTATCTCACACACCAATTATTTATTATTAGTGATGTTCGTGCGCTGCACTCAAGTAAACCACTGACAATACCATAAAGACAAATGCTTGCAATGGAATAACTAGAATATGGAAGATTGCCCAAGGCACATTAAGCACCCATTGAATCCAGAATGGTAACAATGCAATCAGAATAAAGATCACTTCCCCTGCATACATGTTACCAAATAACCGGAGTGCTAAACTTAGTGGTTTAGTTAACAATCCGATAATTTCTAAAAACAGATTAAAAGGTACTAATAACCAGTGGTTAAATGGTGTAAATGCTAACTCTTTAGTAAAGCCGCCTACCCCTTTAATTTTGAAACTATAATACAGAATAAGGATAAACACACCAATAGAAATACCAAACGTACCATTAGGATCTGCTGTAGGAACAATTTTCCAATAGGGAATGCCAATAGCATGTGCAAGACCTGGAATATAATCAACAGGAATCCATTTCAAACTATTCATCAAGAAAACCCAAACAAAGATTGTTAGGGCAAGAGGGGCAATAAGTGGATTATTACCTTTAAAGACATCTTTTACAGTGCCATCAATAAATTCAACAGTCCATTCAACTAAACACTGTAATTTACTAGGGTTATCAATAGAGGCTTTTTTCGCGATAGAACGAAACAACCATAAGAATAAGACACCCATTAAAACGGAGAAAAACAGAGTATCAACATGTATTGACCAAAAACCCATTTGTTGTACTTGCTCATGGGTTTTTGCAAACATCCAACCTTCAGGAGTTTTGCCAAAAACTAGATTTTGCAGATGGTGCTGAATATAACCTGCTGCCGTTTGTCCTTCGCCTGCTGCCATAATTGCCTCAACCGTTAATATTTTTTAAAACTTTTTTTAACTAATAACAACCCTAAGGATGAAACTATTAGCACTATAAAGTAACTAACGAATAGCGCTATTAAATTTGTTGGCTTAATCGCCAAAAACACCAGCACAAATAAAGCTGCTGTTAAAATATACTTGCCCATTTCGCCAGTCCATAACGACAGAGTAATGGCCATGGCTGACTGAGCACCAAAATAGCGAAATGTTTTTAGTGCAAAATAGATATTAGGTAATAAGGCAATTAAACCACCTAATAATGCACAAAAACTTGCATTTACATCTTTAAATAAGAATGCTAATGCTAAACCTATTGCTACTAAAGCTTGTATTACTAGCACCTTAAACGCTGGTAACTGGTAAATAGGCATTTTATTACGAAAAGCCACTGTATTAGCCTGACTATTTTAAACCAATAAAGTTATTTTTCATTAACTTTAGTCATAATTATTTAATTTGGCGCAAAGTATAGGGATATCCAAGCAAAGCTTCAACACAAAGTTACATTATTTTTTACAAATTTCCTATAAGTCAGTGAATATGCTTTAAAACACCTTGTAATTCATCAAGTGAATTATAGCGTATCACCAATTCTCCTTTACCTTTTTTATTATGCTTAATTGCTACAGGTGATCCTAACCGCTCGGCTAATTTTTGTTCAAGTCTTTTAATATCAGGATCATTAGTTACCTTAGTAGTTTTCTTTGATGTTTCATTTAACCACTGTCTAACCATGGCTTCTGCCTGACGTACCGACAAACCTCTTGCGACAATAAACCGCGCACCCTCAATTTGTCTTTCTACAGGTAATCCTAGTAAAGCACGTGCATGTCCCATTTCTAAATCACCATGGGAAAGCATAACTTTTACATCTTCTGGCAAACTAATTAAACGTAATAAATTGGTCACCGCAGTACGGGACTTGCCCACTGCATCTGCTACTTGTTGCTGTGTTAATTCAAACTCTTGCTGTAAACGTTGTAATGCTATTGCTTCTTCAATTGGGTTTAAATCTTCCCGTTGAATGTTTTCAATTAACGCTAAAGCAATGGCTGTTTCATCAGGAATATCGCGCACTAACGCGGGTATTTTATCTAAACCTGCTTGTTGACTAGCCCGCCAGCGTCTTTCACCTGCAATAATTTCATAACGACCTTTAGCGATTGGACGCACCACAATTGGCTGCATTACACCCTGTGCTTTAATAGATTGTGCTAACTCTTCAAGACTTTGCGGATCCATATCACGACGTGGTTGATATTTACCACGCTGAATAATTTCTAAGGGTAATTGTTGTAGTTCACTTTGTGGAGTATTAGCTGCTTGTTCTTGGACAGCAGCTACCGTATTGCCACCTAGCAATGCGTCTAAACCCCGCCCTAGACCTCTTTTCTTTACAGCCATAATAGTTCCTTATGAAATAGTATGTTTTGCATTACGTTGTCTTTTAATCAACTCTTTAGCCAAAGCTAAATAAGCTTCTGCACCTTTTGATTGCTTGTCATAAATAATCGCAGGCAATCCAAAACTAGGCGCTTCGGCCAAACGAATATTACGTGGAATCACCGTATCATATAGCTTATCACCAAAATGCTGTTGTAGTTGCACAGAAACATCATTGGTTAGACTCATTCTAGCATCGTACATAGTACGCACTAAACCCTCAATATGTAGGGTTGGATTTAACGATTGAGCAATTCGCTCAATCGTATTTAATAAATCTGTTAAGCCTTCTAATGCATAATACTCACATTGCATAGGAATAATCACACCATCAGCAGCCACTAAAGCATTAACAGTTAACATCGACAGAGAGGGGGGGCAATCAATCAAAATATAATCGTAATTATCACGAATAGGCGCTAAGGACTCTCTTAAACGATTTTCTTTATGAGCCACTTCCAACAGCTCTACTTCTGCTGCTGTTAAATCTCTATTAGCAGGCAATAGTTGATAACCTGCTTGTTCAGAAAAATGCATAGCCTCCACAAAGCTACACTCGCCAACCAGCACATCATAAACTGATCGCTCTAATGCCAACTTATCTACACCGCTCCCTGTGGTAGCATTACCCTGTGGATCTAGATCGATAAGCAATACATGTTTTCTTGAAGCAACCAAGGAAGCAGCAAGGTTGATACAGGTAGTTGTTTTACCCACCCCACCTTTTTGGTTAACAATTGCATAAACCTTGGCCATGTATTTACCTTTTACTGGTGATGTTTTATAACTAATAAATGACGTTGCCCTTCACAATTTGGCACCATCAATTGATAATCAGATTCTACCTTAAATTCACTTGGTAGTGTTTGTAACTCTTCTTCTGGATAAACACCTTTCATAGCAAACCACATTGTTTGTTGATTTGCTAAATGCTTCGTTAAATTAACAAAATCTGCTAATGAGCTAAAGGCACGAGACACAATACCAGAAAACGGTTGTTCCACGTGAAACGATTCGGCTCGTTGATTAACCACCTGTACATTAGTTAATTTTAGCTCAAGTACCACTTGGGTTAAAAATCTAGTTTTCTTACCATTGCTATCAAGCAACGTAAAATCATTATCAGGAAACATAATAGCCAGTGGTATACCAGGCATACCACCACCACTCCCCACATCTAACCAATTTTTGCCTGTTATATAAGGAACGATACTTAAACTATCTAATAAATGGCGAGATACCATTTCATTAATATCTCGCACTGCCGTTAGATTATAAGCTTTATTCCATTTTGCCAATAATTCTAAATAACCAAGCAATAACTGTTGCTGTTGTTCTGTAATCGCTAACCCTAGTTGCTTAATACCTTGCTTGAGCAACTGAGCTTGTTGATCTGTGACCAAGCTCATTAAGCTTGCTCCAACTTACGGCTAGCATTACGCTTTTTCAAATAAACCATTAACAATGAAATAGCCGCAGGCGTTACACCTGATATTCTGGATGCCTGTCCTAATGTTTGTGGCCGAACTGCCATCAGTTTTTGCTGAATTTCCTTAGAAAGCCCAGAAATAATGGTGTAGTCGATATCTTCAGGTAGGCTAATTTCTTCACTTTCCCGTAACTTAGCAATCTCTTCCTGTTGACGATCAATATAACCTGCATATTTGGTTTGAATTTCTATCTGCTCTGCCACTTGCTCATCTATATTTTCAAAACCAACAATAGCTACTAATGATTTAAAATCAATCTCAGGACGTGCTAACAAATTTAACAAGTTATACTCATGGGTTAATGCTGTATCAAATTGTTTAACTATTGCATCGCCTTTTGGAGTATTAGGTAATATCCAAGTAGATTTTAAACGCTCTGTTTCCTTTTCGATTTGTTCACGCTTACGGCAAAATGCATCCCAACGAACATCATCAACTAAACCTAACTCTCGACCTTTTGCTGTTAATCGTAAATCCGCGTTATCTTCTCTTAAAATTAGGCGATACTCAGCTCGAGAAGTAAACATGCGATATGGCTCTTGAGTACCTAAGGTAATTAAATCATCTACCAATACACCTATATAAGCTTCATCTCGACGTGGACACCAAGGCTCTTTTCCTTGCGCTTGCAAAGCGGCATTACAGCCTGCTAACAAACCTTGTGCACCTGCTTCTTCATAGCCTGTTGTACCGTTAATTTGACCTGCAAAATATAGGTTATTAATATGTTTAGTTTCTAAGCTAGTTTTTAAATCCCTAGGATCAAAATAATCATACTCAATGGCATAGCCTGGGCGCAAAATATGCGCATTTTCTAAACCTTTCATGGTATGAATAAAGGCTAGCTGTACATCAAAAGGCAGCGATGTAGAAATACCATTAGGATACAACTCATTAGTATTTAACCCTTCTGGCTCTAAGAAAACCTGATGGCTTTCTTTATCAGCAAAACGGTGTATCTTATCTTCGATAGAAGGGCAATAACGTGCGCCCACACTTTCAATCACCCCTGAATACATGGGTGAACGATCAAGATTCGCTGCAATAATTTCATGAGTTCGAGGGTTGGTAGTGGTAATCCAACAACTCACTTGCTCTGGATGATCTGCTACGCTACCTAAAAAAGACATAACAGGCGACGGGAAATCACCCAGCTGCTCTGTCATTACTGAAAAATCAACAGTTCTTGCATCTATACGAGCAGGCGTACCTGTTTTTAAACGACCCACGGACAAGGGTAACTCTCTTAAACGGCTACCTAAAGCAATAGCAGGAGGGTCACCTGCACGCCCTGCTGAATAGTTTTGTAAACCAATATGAATTAAACCATTTAAGAATGTACCAGCAGTAAGCACTACAGTATCAGAAAAAAAGCGCACTCCCATTTGGGTAACAACGCCTTTTACTGTATCTCCTTCAACAATTAAATCATCACAGGCTTGCTGGAATAACCAAAGGTTCGCTTGATTTTCTAATTTATAACGAATAGCGGCTTTGTATAAAATACGATCTGCTTGGGCACGTGTTGCTCTAACTGCTGGTCCTTTCCTGCTGTTTAAAATACGAAACTGAATCCCTGCCTTATCTGCTGCATGAGCCATCTCACCGCCTAGCGCGTCAATCTCTCGCACCAGATGACTTTTGCCGATCCCACCAATTGCAGGATTACAACTCATTTGGCCTAATGTTTCAATATTATGAGTAAGCAGAAGAGTCTTAACGCCCATTCGCGCAGCAGCTAATGCAGCTTCTGTACCTGCATGACCACCACCGACAACAATGACTCCAAAACGACTAGGAAAGTCCACCATTAAACCTCTTAGAAAAAAACAGACGAATGCCTGAAAAATAACCGTATATTATAGTTATTTTACTTATAATATTAAAGAAGTTATATATTACTTCGTCGCTGCTACTAAAAAATATATAATCTTTTTTAAAATGTATGGAGATAAAAATATGATAATAAATAGCCATTCATCAGCTAAAACTAAAAAAATAATTCTTTTTATTTTATCGCTATCACCATTGGCTTAATTATTATTTTTTTTTATATAACATTTTCTGATAGCTCACTTGATGGTTTTTTCTTCGCTAACAGTATAGAAGAAGATGGAAATTATTGGGATGAGGTTGCAGGGAGTAGTGGCAATGATAGTAGTGATGGTAGAGACTAATTTATAATAAAGTGTTTTCAACAGGCTTAATTAATTTATTAAGCCTGCTATTATTTTATGAAAATTTTTACTTATGTTTAACAGCAAATTCTTCGGTTAATGTACCAGGTTCACCAGGCGCTTTGGGGGCGTAATCTCTCGGAATATCATTATACGCTGTAACTGTAACAGCCTCCCCTACATTCTCTTCCTCAGCACCTTCTGCTGAATAATCTAAGGCTTTTTGATCATTCGCTTTAATTTCTGATATTAATCTTGCACGTAGCTCACTATCTGCTACTAGAGACTCAACAGAATGCTCCAAATGTGCTTGCATTTCTTGATAGCCTTGAGAAAGCTTCTGTGCAATATTAGCGGTTGTATTAAAATGGCTAGCTACTTCATTTTGATAATCGTTAAAGCGTTCTTCTAAACTTTCCATTTGATTTTTTAAATTGCCAGAGCGATCACCGCCTGTAGCCTTGCTGACTAAAAAGCCACCAAACATGCCTACTAAAAATGCTACGATAGCAATAATTACAACTAACCCCATCTCCATCATTGTGCCTCTCTTTCAGTATAATTAGCCATACAGGGAAATATTACAAAGTAATGCTATAAAACAAAAATGCTTTGCTTTAAAATTTATTCTTTATATAGTCTACCAATATATTAATGTTTTGGACACGGAGTTTAACGTTGTCAGCTCAAGAAATTGTATTATTTATTGACGGGCCTGCTGGTAAACTGGAGGCTTTATACCTTGAACAGCCTGATGCTAAAGGTATTGCTTTAGTATGCCATCCGCATCCATTATACGCAGGAACAATGCATAATAAAGTGGTGGCTACTTTGCAGCGTACCGCCAGAGATAACGGGTGGAGTACTTTACGCTTTAACTTTAGAGGTGTGGGTAAAAGTGAAGGCAGTTATGGCGAAGGCGAAGGTGAAATTGCTGATGCCAAAGCAGCTTTTGAATGGCTACAAGCAAAAAATCCTAAGCAACCTATTATCATAATGGGCTTTTCTTTTGGTTCTTGTGTAGCCGCTTGTTTAGCTGGTGAACTAGAGCAACAAACTATTTCCATTAAACAACTTGTAATGATTGCCCCTCCTGTAGAACGTTTTAATATTGATGGTAGGTTACCTGAGCAAAGCCCTCTATTAATTATTCAGCCAGAAGCAGATGAGGTCGTTGATCCACAAACTGTTTATGATTGGGCTAATTCCTTAACTATACCCCATAAATTATTAACTGTGCCCGAATGCAGTCATTTCTTTCATGGTCGTTTAAATGATTTAAAAGAACTAGTAACCCCTTATCTTCAATAATTTAATTACAGTAAGCGATAATATTATGACAACTCGTGTTCTTACAGGTATTACAACAACAGGTACTCCTCATTTAGGAAATTATGCAGGGGCTATTCGTCCAGCCATTCAGGCTAGTCGCCAAGCTGATGTTGATTCATTTTACTTTTTAGCTGATTATCACGCGCTAATTAAATGTGATGACCCTGCACGTATTCAAAAATCCCGCTTAGAATTAGCTGCTACTTGGTTAGCCAGCGGTCTTAATCCTGAAAAAGTCACTTTTTACCGCCAGTCAGATATACCTGAAATACCCGAATTAACTTGGCTATTAACTTGTGTATCTGCCAAAGGCTTACTCAATCGGGCCCATGCTTATAAAGCTTCTGTCGATAAAAACTTAGAGCAAAATGAAGACCCTGATGCAGGTATTACGATGGGGTTATTCTGCTATCCTGTATTAATGGCTGCCGATATTCTTATGTTTAATGCCCATAAAATTCCCGTGGGTCGAGACCAAATTCAGCATGTGGAGATGGCTAGAGATATTGCACAACGGTTTAATATGCTATTTGGCCAAGGCAAAGAGTTATTTACTTTACCAGAAGCACAAATTGAAGAAGCGGTAGCCACGCTTCCTGGTTTAGATGGCCGCAAAATGTCTAAAAGTTATGACAACACAATTCCTTTATTTAGTTCAGAAAAACAACTAAAAGAAGCTATCTTAAAAATTGTGACTGATTCAAAACAACCAGGTGAGGCTAAAGATCCTGACAATTCGCATTTGTTCACCATTTATAAAGCATTTGCCACGCCAGAACAAACCAATACTTTCTATAAGGAATTAAAAGACGGTCTTGCATGGGGTGAAGCTAAGCAGCAACTATTTACAGTGATTAATAATGAACTAGCAGAGCCTCGAGAACGCTATCAAGAGCTTATTACTCAACCTGAAAAAATTGAAGAAATCCTCCAAGCAGGCGCAGCTAAGGCTAGAAAATTAGCCACTCCGTTCTTACAAGAGTTAAGAGAGTCGGTAGGTTTACGTAGTTTTAAACAACAGCTCACAACCACTAAAAAAGAAAAGAAAAAATCATCTAAAACTGCTCGCTTTGTTAGTTTCCGAGAAAAAGATGGTAATTTCCATTTCCGTCTCGTGGCTGCTAATGGTGAAGAATTATTATTATCTAAAGGTTTTGCTAACCCAAAAGAAATTGGTGAGCTTACTAACCAAATTATTAACCAGCAACATGAAGTTAACATTGAAATTAAAGATGCTGAAGGGAAACGCTGTGTACTTTATTGGAATGCCGAAATAATAGCCGAAAGTGAGAGTTATTCTAGCATAGAACAAGCAGAAAATAGTTGTTTAGCTATTAAACATGCTTTACAAGAGCTTGCTGAACAGGAGTAGTATGACTTTACCCAGTTTTAAACAACAATTTAGACAGTTGCTACAAGCAGCCTCTGTCAGTTGTACCCAAGCACATATAGATCAAAGCAATAAAACGATTATTGATCTATTAGCAACATGGCTAACAGAACTGGGATTTACTTGCGAAATATCACAAGTGACCAAAGGTAAATATAACTTACTAGCACAATATGGTTCAGGCTTAGGTGGTCTTGTGTTAGCGGGTCATACTGATACCGTTCCCTATGATGAATCACTGTGGAATAGTAATCCATTAGATTTATTTGAAGCAGACAATCGCTGGTACGGTTTAGGTAGCTGTGATATGAAAGGCTTTTTTGCTATTGCTATTCAAGCCTTACAACCTCTACTTGAGCAATCGTTTAAAGCCCCTCTCTTTATTCTTGCTACCTGTGACGAAGAAAGTTCAATGAGTGGTGCAAGAGCGTTAGTAGCCAATCAACAAAAATTTGGACGTGCTGCAGTTATCGGTGAACCCACCAACCTACGCCCTATTCGTCTACATAAAGGTATTATGATGGAACGAATAGAATTACTAGGACAAAGTGGTCATTCTTCAAATCCCGCGTTAGGTCATAGCGCGCTTGAAGCAATGAATGATGTTATCACTGAACTCATCAAACTACGTAAGCAGTGGCAACAAGAATTTCAGAATCCATTATTTACTGTTCCCTACCCTACTTTAAATTTTGGTTGTATTCATGGTGGTGATAATCCTAATCGGATTTGTGGCCAATGTGCTTTAGAATTTGATTTAAGACCTTTACCTAATATGTCGGCTGATGAACTTAGAATGGCTATAAATAATAAACTAAAACCTATTGCTGAACAGCATCAGGTAAAAGTTGACTACAAGCCATTATTTAGTCATGTACCAGCCTTTGAGCAAGGGGCTAATTCTGAGTTAGTGAAGCTTGCTGAAAAACTAACAGGCCATCAAAGCGAAGCGGTTGCTTTTGCTACAGAAGCACCTTATATTCAACAAGTAGCAGGTGATACCATCGTATTGGGTGCTGGCTCAATAGATCAAGCTCATCAGCCTAATGAATACTTATCTCTTTCCCAAATAGAACCTTATACTTTATTATTACGCCAATTAATAGCATACTATTGCTTATAAATTAATCAGGAGCCTAACGCAGTGAAACGACGATAAAACGAACTAACTCATGAATATAAGTTAACTCTTTTCGTTTTAACAATAGGTTCTTATTATGTTTGATTTTGATTACGTACAATGGCTTCGGCAAGCATCCCCTTATATTAACGCCCATCGGGAAGGTACTTTTGTTGTTATGCTCCCTGGTGAGGGCATAGAGCATCCTAATTTTAATAATATTATCTATGACTTAGTTTTATTACATAGCTTAGGCGTGCGTTTGGTTTTGGTACATGGTTCAAGACCCCAAATTAATAAAAAAACTGCAGAAAAACAGATTACTCCAAAATATCATAAAGGCTTACGCATTACCGATACGGCAACATTAGAATGTGTAACAGAAGTAGTTGGAAGGCTGCGCAGTATTTTTGAAGCAAAACTTTCTATGGATTTAGCTTCATCGCCCATGCAAGGTTCAAGATTACGCGTTACTAGTGGTAATTTTGTCACCGCTAAACCGCTTGGCGTGGTAGATGGTATTGATTACCAGCACACAGGTGAAGTAAGAAGAATTGATCGTAAAGGTATTATCCGCCAGCTTGATGAAAGAAATATCGTACTTCTTTCACCTCTTGGTTACTCTCCTACAGGCGAGATTTTTAATTTATCCTGTGAAGATGTAGCAATGGCCACTGCTATAAAACTACAAGCGGACAAACTGATTCTTTATGGAGAGCAAAAAGGTATTTTCAATGAGCAAGGTGAGCTTATTCGTGAATTACGCCCCAATGAAGCCTTACCCCATATTACAAGGCTTGCCAATGATTACCAAGCAGAATTACTGAATGCTGCTGTTGAGGCCTGTCGGCAAGGTGTGCAACGCTCACAAATTGTTTCCTATGCTGAAAATGGTGCTTTATTAGCAGAACTATTTAGCCGTGATGGCAATGGAACGCTAGTAGCCCAAGAACAGTTTGAAACCATTAGAGAAGCCACAATTGAAGATATTGGTGGTCTAATGGAGCTTATTCGTCCCTTAGAAGAACAAGGTATATTAGTACGTCGCTCCCGTGAAGTACTAGAAAGAGAAATTAACCAATTCTCTCTAATTGAGCGAGAAGGAATGATTATTGCCTGCGCTGCGCTTTATCCCATTGCAGACTCAGATGCAGGGGAGTTAGCTTGCTTAGCAGTTAACCCAGATTATCGCCATGACCATAAAGGTGATAGCTTATTATCTAGAATAGAGCAACGTGCACGCCAACAAGGTATTAAAACCTTATTTGTACTTACAACCAAGACCGCCCATTGGTTTTTAGAACGTGGTTTTAATCCAAGTAGCGTTGAGCAGCTACCAGCTGCTCGTGCATCTCTATATAATTTTCAGCGTAATTCTAAGGTGTTTGAAAAGACTATTTAATATAAAAATAACAAGGTAATACAATGAAAACAAAAGCAGTTTTAACACAACAAGAAGTACAAAAAATATTAACTGCTGCTCGTGAAGAGGCATTAAAAAACAATTGGGCAATGGCAATTGCCATAGCAGATGATGGCGGTCATTTATTGGCGTTAGAACGATTAGACGATTGTGTGCCTATCTGCTCTTATATTGCGATGGAGAAAGCACGCACTTCTGCATTAGGCCGCAGAGAGTCCAAAGCTTATGAAGATATCATCAGTGATGGTCGAAACTCATTTATGACTGTACCTGTACTTTCTGCCATATTAGAAGGTGGTGTACCTATTATTTATGAAGGCCAAGTAATTGGTGCTATAGGTGTATCTGGTGCTAAATCCTTTCAAGATGCTCAGGTTGCCAAAGCAGGGGCTAGTGCGCTTAGTTAGCCATTAAATTATCATATTATTTTACTGGGTTTTCATTATATAATAGTGGGATTTTTAACATTAATTATATAGAAATAACTGAAAACTATTTCCCCATTAGTTTGCAATCAGTTACTTTATTCCCTAAAGAATGCTTTTAAAATACCTGCTAAGCAAGGTATGGAGTTTTTTATTAAATGATTGTATTGGATCAGGTTTACAAGCGTTATGCTCATCCCGAAAAGGGACAGTGGTTTGATGCAGTACATCCTACCTCTCTTACTATCAATCAAGGCGAAATTTTTGGGTTAATTGGTTTTTCAGGGGCTGGAAAATCTACTTTATTGCGTTTGATTAATCTGTTAGAGCGTCCTGATGGCGGTATAGTAGAAGTAGATGGGCAAGACCTTACCAGACTACCAAGCCCACAATTACGTAAAGCACGCCAAAATATCGGTATGATCTTTCAACAATTTAATTTATTAAGCAATTTAACGGTTGCTCATAACGTAGCTTTTCCCTTAAAAATTGCTGGTTGGTCAAAAGCAGAAATTACCAAACGAGTAAAAGAATGTTTAACTATCGTTGGTTTAGAAGACCGTATTAACCATTACCCTGCTCAACTATCGGGTGGACAAAAACAACGTGTTGGTATTGCCCGCGCTTTAGCACCTAGCCCACATGTTATTTTAGCTGATGAACCCACCAGCGCCTTAGATCCTTTTACTACCCGCAGTGTTTTAGATTGCCTAAAAGATATTAACCAACGTTTTAATGTCACTATTGTTATTGTAACTCATGAAATGCAGGTAATCCGCAGTATATGCAATCGTGCAGCACTAATGGAGCATGGTCGAATTGTAGAAATAGCAGAAGTTAAAGATAAGCAAATTTTAGCGAACTCTGAACTGGCTACAAAACTCATTGAGGATTTATAAATGGAGTACAGCTCTAACCTCCTCTATTACCTAGAGAATATCTGGTCCATAAGAAGTGAGATTTGGTTAGCCAGCCAACAAACTTTTATTATGGTTGCGATTTCAACAATCGTGGCTGTAATATTTGGTTTAACAATAGGTATTTGTTTACACCTAACTAGTACTAATCAGCTTTGGCAAAATAAATGGTTTAATAAAATCTTAGGCACATTAGTTGATTTTTTAAGGGCTTTTCCTTTTGTTATTTTAATGGTTGCCATCAGCCCTTTCTCTACACTATTAACAGGTGCTCGCATTGGCCCTTATGCTGCCTCTGTAGCTTTATCCATTGCTGCTATTCCTTATTTTGCCCGATTGGTTGAGCAAAGTTTAAGAGAAATTCCCAAAGGAATTATTGAAGCAGCCCAAGCAATGGGCGCTTCTAATGCCACTATTATTTTCCGTGTGTTGATTACTGAAGCACGTGTAGGCATTGTTTCTAGTACCACCGTATTAATCATTAGTATACTTTCTTATAGTGCGGCGGCTGGTATGATTGGCGGCGGAGGCTTAGGTGATTTAGCTATTCGCTATGGTTATAATCGTTATCAAACAGATGTGATGGTAGCTGTTGTTATTTTACTATCAGTCATTGTTATTATGATACAAGCATTGGGTAATCTTGTTACTCGTAAACTCGATAAACGTTAAAGTTGGATGGGATATAATAATGCAAAATAATATTGTGTTAAAGATTTTAGGTTCTGGGCTATTAGCCGCTTGCTTAGGTTTAACTGGCTGTGATAATAAAAAACCAGAAGATCATTCTTCTCATAATGCTGAGTCAACTGTAAAACGAACTATCGTATTTGGTACTACTGTGGGTGATTTTGGTGATATGGTTAAATTTTCGATTAAACCTATCTTAGAAAGAAAAGGTTACGAAGTTAAACTCACTGAATTTACTGATTATGTACAACCTAATCTTGCCTTAGCTGAAGGAAGTATTGATGTAAATATTTTCCAACACAAGCCTTATTTAGATACTTTTAAACAAGAAAGAAAGTTAGATTTAACACCTGTATTCCAAGTACCTACTGCTCCACTGGGTATTTATTCTGGTCGTTTAGGGAAACTAGATGAAGCCAAACAAGGTATGACGGTTTCTGTACCAAATGATCCTAGTAATTTTGCTCGTGCGTTAGTAATGATGGATGAGTTAGGATGGGTAACGCTTAAAGATAATATCAACCCATTAACTGCCTCTGAACGTGATATCCAAGAAAATAAATATGATATTAAATTAGTACAATTAGAAGCAGCTCAAATTCCTCGTGCTCGCAACGATGTTGACTTTGCTATTATCAATGGTAACTATGCGGTCAGCTCTGGCGTAGATTTAACAACAGCTCTCTATAAAGAGCCTAGTTTTGCTTATGTCAATTGGGGCGTAATACGTACAAAAGATATTGAGACCCCATGGGCAAAAGATATTATTGCAGCCTATAATTCTGATGAATTTAAAGCTTACTCTCATAAAACATTTGCTGGTTACAAATGGCCTGCTAATTGGAATGAGAATCAGCCAACCAATACCACTTCAGCAGAAGATAAACATGAGCAAGAAAACTCAACAGAAGAAGTTGCTAAATAATAATTTTTAATTAGTAAAAAGCCCTTCGTTTGAAGGGCTTTTTTATTGCTTTACTGTTATTGTTTTCTAATAAGAGCCATTAAGTCTAATGGGTAGTCTACGTAAACACGGACTTCATTATTATCGCCATAAGAGAAATCATTATTTGCACGATAGATAGTTGTACGTAATTTAAAGGCTAAATCTTTCGCAGGCCCTTCTTGAATAGTATAGGATACTTGATTAAATAACTCGCGCTCTTTACCCTTTTTACCACCACTATAACCTGCTGTATCAGCATCCCAGCCATAAACATAAGCTGATTTAAAAGCTAAACCAGGAACACCTATACCAGCTCCATTTAATTCATAACTCACTTGCAATGATTTTTCATCTTTAGCATTAAAGTCTGACTCATAAGAGTTAGCTAACCAAATGGTACTACCACCATCATTGGTACCATAACCTGAACCATAGTCGAAACCATGGCCATACCAACCACCTTGTGATTGCTGATAGGCTAAGATAAATGAATGAGCATCATAGCTATACTTACCCGCTAAACTCCATGTTGTATTATTAATACTCTTATCAATATCACCATTACTGGTCCGACGCACATATTTTTTGTCATAATCAGTATGATAAATATTAAAATCAAAATTTAAACTTTGTTTTTTATCAATAGGATACGTATAGTTCATATTACCATAGGCACGTTTTGCAATATCCTTATTCCAAGCGTAATAAAGGCTAGAACTAAAATTATCTGTAAACTGATAAACACCACCTATTAAATCTAATCGCTTCATACCAACAAAATAAGCATCTGGATAACCTGAGTTATCACGGCCTGTACTATGAGCGCCACTAATAGCAGTAAAGTGTCCTGCATGTATAATTAGATTTTCAATTTCTTTACTGGTAATCAAAGTACCTGTTACTGATTCTGTCAATAACCTTGTAGCATCTGTAGTTAAAACAGGTAAGTTTACAAATTGATTACCATATTTAATCGTTGTATTAGATATTCTTGCTTTAACTGCGCCACCAAGCTGACTCCAATCATGGGCTGCACGCCCAGAATTACCTACAGGTGTAACATCCATTGCAGCATTAGCATGACCTCTACCACCATCTAGACGAATACCTTGTAAACCCCATGCATCAAAACCAAAGCCAACAGTACCCTCAGTAAAACCAGACTCAAAAATAGTACTTAAACCAAGCCCCCATGCCATACGTTTACTTTGACCTGTATAATGGCTACTTTTAAAATCTCGGCTAAAATAAAGGCTTCGAATATGTGCATTCCAATTGCTATCTTCAATTAAACCTTTACTTTCACTTTGCTCACTTGCCAATGAAAACGGTGGAACAGCTAAACAGGCGGCTACAAATAAGACACCTTTTTTGGACGGACGCATTTATAGAGGACTCCCAAAGTCTAGTTAACTATTATTTTTCAGACATATTTTGTTATAAATGAGCCTTATTATACATAAACTTAATGATTATGCTTATACAAAAATGTAAAGGATTAACTTAATGAATACAGCAGAGCAATTTTTCAATAAAAATGGTTATTTACTATTAGAATCAATACTAACTACAGAAGAATTAACAGCTATTGAACAAGAGTTACATACTATTAATATGGAGGGTGCAGGTAGTTGGGAATTATTAACAGAAGACTGGTGCAAAAACCTAGCGAATAAACTTAAAAAACATCCTTTATTAAGACCTATATTGCCTACAGAACCCTCAGCAATCCAATGTACTTTTTTTCGCAAATCATCAACAAAGAATTGGTTAGTACCTTTACATCAAGACCTTAGTGTGCCTGTTAAAGAACGTCTTAATGAAACAGGTTTTACTGGTTGGTCAGAAAAACAAGGTTTTCTTTTTGTACAACCACCCTCTTCTATTTTAGAACAAATTGTAGCTGTTCGATTACATATAGATGACTGCCAACAACAACATGGCCCATTAAAAATTGTTGCTGGAACCCATCAAGTTGGACGTATACCCGAAAAAGACTGGATAACTATTAGAGATCAAAAAGGCGAGCAAGCATGTATTGTTAATGCAGGTGGCGCTGTTATTATGCGACCACTAATTTTACACTCATCTTCAAAAGCAACAGAAGCTAATGGTCGACGCGTTTTACATTTCTTATTTGTACCTAATAAGCTAACTAAAGAGATACCTTTTTTATTTACTGTATAAAATTTAATGCAATGGTTTACGTAACCTATCATTACGACGACGTAAATACTCAATGCTTAACAGTAATGCAGCAGAAGAAATCAACATAATGGTAGCTGCCGCTGCAATGGTGGGTTCAATATTTTCTCTTATGCCACTAAACATTTGCATTGGTAAAGTACGTTGACTGGAGCTAGCTAAAAATAAAGTAACCACCACCTCATCAAAAGAAGTAGCAAAGGCAAATAATGCGCCAGAAATAACACCTGGCGCAATCAAAGGAAAAGTCACTGTTCGAAAAACTATAAACGGTGAAGCGCCTAGACTAGTAGCTGCTCGTGAGTAGTTTTCATCATAACCACGCAATGCCGCACTTACTGTAATCACTACAAAGGGAATACCTAACACGGTATGCGCTAAAATAAGCCCTAGATAACTATTGGTTAGTTTGAGCTGAGCAAAGAAGAAATAAAGCCCCACAGCAATGATTACAATTGGAGTAACCATAGGCGACATAATAATACTCATAAACAGCATTTTGCCCCTAAAGTTATTCTTAGCAACTCCTATTGCAGCAAACGTCCCTAGTACAGTTGCCAATAAAGTGGCAATAGGTGCAATAATAAAGCTATTTTTTAATGCCCCTATCCATGCATCAGAAGCAAAAAAGGCCTTATACCAGTCCAATGAAAAACCATCAATTGGATAAGTTAAAAAAGAACTTTTATTAAAAGAAAGGGGAATAATGACTAATACAGGTGTAATCAAAAAAATTAATATTAATACAGCAAAACTGTTAAACAGAAAACGAGCTATTTTCCAATTATTAGAACGATAATAATGTTTAAACATATTAGGCTTTCCGTCTTCTATAAGAGATTTTACTGTATATCCAGCTAAGTACAATTACTATTGCCATCAGTTGCACACTTAACGCTGCCGCTAACCCCCAGTTATTAGTTTCATTGGTATAGTAGTTAATAAAATAACTAATCATTTGGTCCGCAGGGCCACCTAATAAAGCAGGTGTGATGTAATAACCAATAGCCATAATAAATACTAATAAGATCCCTGCCCTTAAGCCTGCATAGGTTTGTGGCACATAGGCCGTAAAGAAAGCATAAACAGGGTGAGCACCTAGTGATATAGCTGCTCGCAAATGGCTAGAAGAAATCCCTCTCATTACTGCATAAAGGGGTAATACAATAAAGGGTAATAAAATATGAATCATCGCAATATAAACAGCAAAACGCCCAGGAATAAACGATGTCGGATGATCCACAATATTTAAAAACTGTAATAAGTAATTAGCTAAACCATTTGACTGCAATAAGATATACCAACCTGTAGTGCGTACTAATAACGATGTCCAAAAAGGTAATAAAACCAAAATTAAAAATAAATTAGCTCGTTTTGTAGGCTGACATGCCAACCAATAGGCGAGTGGATAACCTATTACTATACAAAAGAAGGTGATAATAAAAGACATCCATAATGTACGAAATAGTATTTTCACATGATAGTTAGCGACTTCTTCATTATGAATTTTTATTGTTATTGGTGTTAACTTTCCCGTCTGCGGATCTATTTTATAATCAAATGACTGGAGTAAATAACGACTGGTTAAAACACTTGATGACCATTGTATGGTTTGCCACGTGCTTGGTTCTTGCCATAAAGGTGAAGCTTTTATAACAGTACTTTTAACATCTGTTACTTGTGGTGCAGGCAATCTACGTAATGTAGCACTAATCATCACCCTATATTTATCATCTTCATAACCTAGACGTCTACCTATCGCACCTGCTACACCTTGCTTTCTAGCTTCTCGTAAGTCGTTGACTAATGCTCTAAAAACCTCTTCATCAGGTGTTGATTTTCCATCCCAATTTTTTAATGCTTCAAGGGTAGTTGGTAAGTTTTTATGAATTTCTGGGTTAATAATACTTTTACAAAGAATATCGCCCAAGGGTATTAGAAAAAAGAACACTAAAAAAGCAATCGCTGGTATTACTAAAAAGCGTGATATCCAACGTTTTTTTCGACCTGATTTATTAAGTCGTTTTTTTAGCCTTTGCTGATGTTCTAGGGTTTGTTCCATTGTAAATTCCACTACTGAGAGGCCCAAACATTAAAACGTTGTTCTAATAGTTCGCCTTGTTCAACCCAAAACTGAGCATTTATTTTATAAGAGTGTTGCATCGTTTCTGGATTATTGGGTAATTGTTTAAGCAGTTCTGGATTAATAATAGGTACTGTATGGTTATTAACAAAACCATACTTTGAATATTCTGAAAACTCTTTTTGTGCTTCTGAAGAAACAGCAAAAGCTATAAATTCTTCTGCCAAGTTTTTATGTTGGCTACCTTTGACAATGGCAAAATTATCCACATCATAAAAACTATCTCGCCAAATTAAACCAACGGGTTTACCTTCTTGCTGAGCTATAACCCCTCTGCCATTAAAGGTGGTAGTCATTACTACATCACCGGCTAATAACATTGGCAATGGTTGAGAACCTTTTTCCCACCATTTTATATAGGGTTTTATTTCATTTAATTTTCTAAATGCCCTATCCACGCCTTCTGGGGTTTCTAATAGCTGATAAAGATTCTCTGGCTGTACACCATCAGCTAATAGGGCTGCTTCCATAGCAATCATTGCTGTTTTTTGTAAACCTCGATAACCAGGAAAATCTTTTACATTCCAAAAATCTTGCCATGTTTTTGGGGTTTTTGAGAGTTTATTAGTATTGTAAGCAACAATAATAGACCAACTAAAAAAACCTACACCACATTCTGAGAAATTACCTTTAATAAAGTCATCTGGATTGCCTATCACTGATTCATTGATAGGTTCAAAAAGCCCTTCGCTACAACCACGTATTAAGCTAGGTGTTTCTACTTGCACAACATCCCAATCTATTTGTTTGGTTTCAATCATTGAGCGAATTTTTGCCATACCCCCTGTATAACTACCCGCAACAATAGAAACATATTTCCGCTCAGCAAATGGTTGATAAAAAGCTACCTGTTGTGCTTTTGCGTGCACTCCACCTAAAGAAATCACTGTTAATGAGTCATCCTGCTGCTGACATGCCATCAATAAGCTAGTGATAACAACCAAGACTATTCTTTTTATCACACTATACAGCTCCAGCTAACCTCTACGTTACTCAACATATCATGCTAATTATTTAGAAGCCCAAACATTAAAACGTTGTTGCAAGGTTTCCCCATAATCTATCCAAAAATCAGGATCTAATTTATGGGCATTTTTCATATGCTCAGGTGCAGTAGAGAGATGATTAAGCGTTTTCGCATCTAGCAATTGTGCTGTTTTCTTATTGGAAAAACCATAACCCGCTACTTCTGAATAAACTTTTTGATATTCAGGTTGCATGGTTAATTCAATAAAACGCTCAGCGGCTTGTTTATTTTTTGTGCCTTTAATAATGGCAAAGCTATCCATGTCATAGAAACTATCATTCCAGACAATTTCTACTGGCTTACCCTCTTGTTGAGCATCATAAACACGTCCGTTATATGTAGAAGTCATTACCACACTGCCTGAAATTAACCACTGCATAGGTTGTGAGCCTGACTCCCACCACTGTACATAAGGTTTGATTTCATCTAATTTCTTAAAAGCTCTATCTACACCCTCAGGTGTCACTAATACTGTATATATATCTTCTGCTTTTACTCCATCTGCTAACAACGCTACTTCTAAAGCAAGAATAGGGCTTTTTCTTAATGCTCTTTTACCAGGAAATTTTTTTACATCCCAAAAATCTTTCCAATCTTTAGGTGCTGTTGAAAATTTAGAGGTGTCATAAGCCATTACAATAGACCAAATAAAAAAGCCTGCGCCACATTCAGAAAGAGATCCATCAACATAATCACTTTCACCATCAACCTTTAGTTTTGACCAATCAAGCTGTTCAAATAAACCCTCACTACAACCTCGATAAAGATCGCCCGTTTCAACTTGTAGTACATCCCAAGAAGTACGCCCTGTATCTACCATAGATCGTACTTTAGCCATTTCACCGTTATATTCACCTGTGATTATTTTGGTATCATATTTTTTTTCGTAGGGTTTATAAAAAGCCTCTCCCTGTGCTTTTACATGCAGACCACCATAAGAAATAACAGTTAATGGTTCTGCTTGAACTTGTGTAAAAACACTTGTTAGCAATGTAACGGCTAAAATTTTCTTTATCACAGTAAACCTCTTATTTAAAAGAATAGCTTTTTACAACGGATTAAGTGCGCAAGCATCTTCACCATACCAACTGACAGGAACTGTAACACCCTCTGTCCAGTGACTTTGCATCGCTGAAATAGGGATTTTTGCTGTAAATTCGGTGTTGTTGGCTACTTTTAATCGAACACGAACATGATCGCCTAAATAAATAAGCTCTTCTATTATGCCTGTTAAACAATTACTTTCTGCTTGAGCTAAAATCACTCGCTCAGGTCTTATTGATAGAGAAGTAGCATCACCAATAGATAATGGCATTCCCATTCGAGCCACAATTTCTGCATTATTCGCTAAACGAATGCGACACTTATTTCCCTCAACAGCTATCACCGTACCAGGTAGTTCATTATTTTCACCAATAAAGTGAGCAACAAAAGAATTACAAGGCTGTTCATAAAGTTTTTGGGGGGTATCTACTTGTTGAATAATGCCATCATTAAACACTGCTACTCGATCTGACATAGTCAATGCCTCTGACTGATCATGAGTAACAAAGACAATAGTAACGCCTAACTCTCTATGCAGATGTCTTATTTCTAACTGCATCTGTTCCCGTAGCTGTTTATCTAATGCCCCCAATGGTTCATCCATTAATACCAATTGTGGTTGAAAAACTAATGCTCTCGCTAAGGCTATACGTTGTTGTTGTCCACCTGATAGTTGCGCTGGATAACGAGCGGCCAAATTTTGCAACTTAACGGTAGCTAACGCTTGTTTCACTTTTTCTTCAATGACTGCCTTAGCTACTTTTCTAACTTTTAAAGGATAGGCTAAATTTTCTGCTACTGTCATATGTGGAAACAACGCATAGTTTTGGAATACCATGCCTATATCTCGCTTATGGGGTGGTAATGTATGCAAAGGCTTATTTTCTAAAAAAATCTCACCTTTGGTTGGCATTTCAAACCCTGCCAATAACATTAAACAGGTTGTCTTACCTGAGCCAGAGGGGCCAAGTAAGGTTAGAAACTCACCTTTCTCTATCTCTAAATTAAGATTTTTTACTACCAGTTGTTCACCATCATAGGTTTTTTGAACATTATGAAAGCGTACATACGGGTGAGAAACTGCTACCATATTTTTAAGCTCTATCTATTGTTTAACTAATCACATTTAGTTAATCAGCGCCATAATGACACTTTATCATTTAAAAAAACATTATTATTATCGCATATTAAGACACTTATAGTTAAACATCTCTTGACTTATTAACAATAGTTATTAATGATAATTAATAACATTTAATTGGATACCTAACTATGGCTGAAACAACCCCTAAAAAAACACTGTTATTAACAGGTGCTAGCCGTGGCATTGGGCATGCAACCGTAAAACATTTTAATGCGGCAGGTTGGAATGTAATTACTGCTGCACGAAATAACTGGAATAATGATTGTCCTTGGTCACAAGGCTTAGAGAACCATATCAATTTAGATTTGGAAGATATTAGTAGTCTTGATGAAGCAATCGGCTTAATTAAAGAAAAACTACCTGAAGGCAAATTACACGCACTGGTTAATAATGCTGGAATTTCCCCCAAAGGAGAAAACAGTAGCCGTTTAGGTGTTTTAGAGACAGATT
Source organism: Entomomonas asaccharolytica (assembly GCF_016653615.1). Taxonomy (NCBI): domain Bacteria; kingdom Pseudomonadati; phylum Pseudomonadota; class Gammaproteobacteria; order Pseudomonadales; family Pseudomonadaceae; genus Entomomonas; species Entomomonas asaccharolytica. The sequence goes on from NZ_CP067393.1 coordinate 3,222,930, forward strand.
ACAATACATGGATTAATGTATTTAATGTTAATTTGTTCTCCACTGCATTATTAGCAAAAGGATTATTTAATGAGCTAAAAGCCGCAAAGGGCAATATTATTAACGTCACCTCTATCGCAGGCTCTCGTGTACACCCTTTTGCAGGCGTTGCTTATGCGACTTCTAAAGCAGCTTTAGCAGCGTTAACACGAGAAATGGCACATGATTTTGGGCCACATGGTGTCAGAGTTAATGCCATTGCACCAGGTGAAATAGAAACCTCTATACTTTCACCAGGAACACAGGAAATAGTAGACCACGATATTCCATTACACCGTTTAGGAAAACCTGAGGAAGTAGCTACCCTTATTTACTTTCTATGTACTGCTGGCGCTTCTTATATTAATGGTGCAGAAATTCATGTTAACGGTGGACAACATGTTTAAGCCTATCATTAAGATAGGCTTTAAACACTGTTAAACTTTATCTTTTTGCTCTTTTAATAAATCTCTAATTTCAGCTAATAATTCTTCTTGGCTAGGTTTAGCTGGCTCTTCTGGTTTTTCTTCTTCTTTATGGGTCAACTTATTCATTGTTTTAATACCCATAAAGATAGCAAAAGCAATAATAGTAAAATCCACTACCGTTTGAATAAATTTACCATAGGCTAATACTACTGCTGGCGCACCATCAGAGGCATCTTTCAAGGTAATCGCTAAATCTGAGAAGTCGACGCCTCCAATTAAGATACCAAGGGGAGGCATAATAATATCGCCAACAAATGAAGAAACAATTTTGCCAAACGCAGCACCAATGATGATACCCACCGCCATATCAATAACATTGCCGCGCATTGCAAATTTTTTAAATTCCTGCAACAAACTCATAGAAATACTTCCTCAACTAAAAATTATTCTTTTTTATAATGCTATAGTTAATAATCCTTTACAATAACCATTTTGGTTAATAGTTTACGTATTTAGAATGAGGGCTGTATGGCTAAAGCTAAACGTTTATATGGCTGTACTGAGTGTGGTGCGACTTTTGCTAAATGGTCTGGCCAATGTGCAGAATGTGGCGCATGGAATACGCTTGTAGAAACAGTGGTTGATAATTCCCCAATGGCAAGTACCAACCGTAGTTGGACAGGCCAAGCGGCACAGGTAAAAACCTTAGCGGAAGTAAGCACTGAAGAAACGCCTCGTTTTACTACCCATTCTTCTGAGCTTGATCGCGTATTAGGTGGTGGTTTAGTAGATGGTTCTGTGGTATTAATTGGTGGTGATCCTGGCATTGGTAAATCAACCATTTTATTACAAACTCTCTGTAATATAGCCAACCATTACCCTGCCCTTTACGTAACAGGTGAAGAATCACAACAACAAGTGGCCATGCGGGCTCGTCGTTTAGGTTTGCCAGAGGATAAACTTCGGGTGATGACTGAAACCTCTATTGAAGCCATTATTAGTACCGCTAAACAAGAACACCCTAAAGTAATGGTGATCGATTCCATTCAAACCATTTTTACTGAACAACTACAATCAGCACCTGGTGGCGTTGCTCAAGTTAGAGAAAGTGCTGCTTTATTAACACGCTATGCCAAACAAAATAACACCGCTATTTTCTTAGTCGGCCATGTGACTAAAGAGGGGGCATTAGCAGGCCCTCGTGTACTAGAGCATATGGTTGATACTGTACTTTATTTTGAAGGTGAATCAGATGGTCGATTACGGTTATTACGGGCGGTAAAAAATCGTTTTGGCGCTGTTAATGAATTGGGTGTTTTTGCTATGACAGATAAAGGATTAAGAGAAATCTCTAATCCTTCTGCTATTTTCCTAAGCCGCACGCAAGAAGCTGTACCTGGCAGTGTTGTAATGGCAACATGGGAAGGCTCTCGCCCTATGTTAGTGGAAGTACAGGCTTTAGTGGATACTAGTCATTTAGGTAATCCACGCCGTGTTACCTTAGGTTTAGATCAAAATCGTTTAGCTATGTTATTAGCCGTATTGCACCGTCATGGAGGCGTACCTACCTATGACCAAGATGTGTTTATTAATGTGGTTGGCGGTGTAAAAGTGCTTGAAACCGCTGCTGATTTAGCATTACTTGCTACAGTAATTTCCAGCTTACGCAACAGACCTCTAGCCCATGATCTATTGGTGTTTGGTGAAGTAGGTTTATCAGGGGAAATTCGTCCTGTACCTAGTGGTCAAGAACGTTTAAAAGAAGCAGCTAAACATGGCTTTAAACGTGCCATCGTGCCGAAAGCTAATGCACCTAAAACAGCACCTGAAGGTTTAACTATAATTGCTGTTACCCGCTTAGAGCAGGCTTTAGAAGCATTATTTGAATAGTTTAAGTTAATTCGGTTTGTTTAGTTTCTTTACCCAACACAAGTACAGCCATAACACCTATGGCAATCACTAAACAAAATATATTAAAAATAACACTTGGGCTAAACTGGTAACTTACCATATAGCCCACCATTAACGGGCCTAATATTCCCCCTATTCTGCCTATACCTGCTGCCATTCCTGCACCCGTTGCTCTGGCTAATGTAGGATATTGCTCAGGCGTATATGCATATAAAGCCCCCCAAGCGCCTAAATTAAAGAATGATAAAAACATTCCTGCCATAACCAATTGCATCGCGGTATCTGCTATCCCAAAAAAATAAGCAGCAATGGCTGTACCTGTTAGATAAGTTACCAAGACAAATTTTCGACCCACTTTTTCAATCAGCCATGCGGCCGTAAAATAACCTGGTAACTGAGCCAACGTCATTATTAACACATATTCAAAACTTTTTACTAAATCAAAACCTTTTAATATCACCACAGAAGGTAGCCATAAAAACATACCATAGTAAGAGAAAACCACACAAAACCATAATATCCACAACATCAAAGTAGCTTTTTTATACTCTGCTGACCAAATCATTTTAATATTGCGTGTAATAGAAGGTTTAACAGTTTGTGCAGTATAGCGAGGTGAATCAGGTAAATTTAATCGTAAGTACACTGCATAGAACGCTGGCAAGGCACTTAACAACATCGCCACTCGCCAACCATAATCAGTAATCACAAAGTAACCAATAAGGGCTGCTATGATCCAACCAAACGCCCAAAAACTCTCTAATAATACAACAATCCTTCCTCTTTCATGAGGTTGAACACTTTCAGCAACTAACGTTGAAGCAACGGGTAATTCTCCACCCAATCCCATACCAATAATAAAACGAAGAATTAAAAATAATGTTAGGCCTGTAGTAAATGCGGTTAAACCACTGGCTATACTGAATAGCAATAAAGTAAATATAAAAATAAAACGTCGACCAAAACGGTCAGCCAATAAACCAAAGAGAAATGCGCCAACCGCCATACCAATGGAATTTACACTACCAATCCAAGCAATGGTTGTTGCAGAAAGCTGCCAATCTTTTGCTAAAGCAGCTAATACAAATGATAGTAAGCCAACATCCATTGCATCAAATAACCAACCAAGCCCTGCTATTGTAAGAAGTTTATTTTTTGAAATTGTTTTTTGCATTCTTAAAGCCTTGCTAGCAGTAATAATCTTCAATGGACAAAAGTCTACTTATAGAGCTTTTTTTCTGTTAAAAATTGGCATTAATCGTTACAATAGTTTATTAAATAATGGATTTAATAACTAATTATAGCTTACTCATCTAGCTTTCTATATAAATTATATTCCTATAATACGCTAATTATTTAAGGCTTTTTTTTATGAAATTTCTGAAGTTATTACTTTGTTGTTTAGCAGTTAATAACTTTTTCACCTTTACTACGATGGCGAGTAGTGATATTAATTACTGTGAGTATTCTTTATCTTTAACCAATAAACAAAACAATATCTGTAGTAATCTACCCTTGCTTAGTCCTTTTAACGATAGTCGTACAAACTTAATCTTATTAATAAACAACGCTTATATACAGAAAGCCACTTTTACTAGCCTTTCATCACCGCAAAATAAAGCGCCTTATTTAGCCAATGATAGTAGAAGTAAAATAGCTGATGTTCCTTTTGAGCTTACGATTTATGATGCTTATTTAGATGATTTACAAAAGACTCAGCAAACCAAAGTAAAACGTGTAAAAGCTAAGTTACATAACAACACTAAAAAACTTATTGAACAAGTAATGAATAATACCTCTTTACTTGACAATGATGATTTTTTGGCTTCACCCGCTTTAGAATTTATTGAACAAATAGCGATTACACATGGCTTAAATGATCAAGAGCGTAAAGATTTACTGTTTGCTCGCTATCTATTATTTGATAACCCCAAAGCTGATATTCGTTCATTTATTCCTACTGATCCCAGTTTTACTGCAAGGCATTTCTCCAATTATTTACAAGGTGCTAATGCTTTTTATAAAAATGATTATGCTTCTGCCTTACAGTTTTTTACTACTGCCAGTACAGCTGCTCAGCCTTGGGTAAAAGAAGCAGCTACCTATATGATAGCTAGAACGTTGCTTAATCAAGGTCAAGCTGTTGCCTATAATAATTGGTTTGAATTGGACTTAAAAAAAGTTGATCAAACAATGATAGTTAAAAGTCGTGCTGCATTTAATAATTATTTAAAACTTTATCCCCGAGGCCGATATGCTAATTCAACAATAGCATTGTTAAGACGTATTTATTGGTTACAAGGTAATAAAGTTGCATTAGCGAGTAGTTATGAAAATCTTTTAGATAATCCTAGAAGACATATTAATTTAACTTCTTCTAATAGATACTCTGTTGCTGATCTTATTTTGGAAATTGATAACAAAGTTTATTTTAATAGTAATCCTGCAAGTATTCGTTCTTTATCAAACACACCAAAATTATTGTTCGTTTATGATCTGCTTAAAATGAGATCAAACCAAATTAAATTAGAAGATTTACAAGAACAGCAAAATACTTTTAACAATAATCCTGAGCTTTATAATTACCTATTAGCCACTTATTACACTTATATAGAAACTAATCCTGAACAAGTATTAACACTTATACCTGAACTGACTATTGAAGATAATACAGCAACTATTACACCCCTCCAATTTAGTGGCCAAATACTAAGAGCTATCGCTTTAGAAAATAGTTATAGAGGCTATGCAGCAGAAAAGTTATGGTTAACTTTAAAAGAACTTGCTACACAATCTTATCAAGAGCCGTTAGTTGAATTAGGACTTGCACTAAATTATGAAAAAACAGCAAGAATAACCCATGTTTTTGCTAAAGACTCTCCTATTACAACACCACAACTACGTTATATTTTATTAAGAAAAAATGCTAGCCGTAATCAGTTACAGCAATTACTGACTGATAATGATTTAGAAACACTCGATAAAGCCACAATGATTTATCTGTTGCTTTATAAAGATTTACTCTCTCAAAACTATAATGACTTTTTGGCTGATAGCTCATTATTAATTTCCAAAAATACATTAGATGAAATTCACTTGGGCAATATTAGCAAAACTGGACAAACCAATTTGACTTTATTTTCTGAAGCTATTCCTAGTCATTCAGAATATCCTTGCCCTTCCCCTATTATTCTAGCTAATGTATTACAGTTAAATCCGACTGATCCTAAAGCACTAAACTGTTTGGGCGAATTTAGTGAACACTATCAATTACCCTATCATCGTTATATGCTTTATTCATCTTTAAACAACACAAATAATACTGGTAGTTTAGGTACCAATAATCCTACAGATTTTGGTAAATTTTTATACTCACGGTTGAAAGGTTACCAATTTGTTATGGATGATGAAACCGCAACAGAGGAAGATAGAGCCTATGCTGTCTACAAAGCTATTCGTTGTTTTGCTGGTGGTTATAATCATTGTGACAAACAAGATATACCATTAGCTAAGCGAAAAGAATGGTTTCAATTATTACATTCTAAATATGCGCAAACTCTATGGGCAAAACAACAAAATATTTATTGGTAAAACTAATCATAACTTGCTTATTACTCGTTAGCTTCCCTTGTTTTGCTAAAGTTAAAGCAGAAGATTATGACGCTTTTTGGTTATGGAGTGGTATTCGTTCACAACCTGTATTAAATAACGCTTCTACTATTTATCTTTTAAGAGGACAAATAGTTTCTAATTACAATAATAAAACGCATTTTATTGACCAAGGTAATCCTATTCACTCCCTTGATAATCAACAACTATGGTTAGTCTATCGCTCCCATACATTAAACTGGACAGAAGATATTTTTACTACCCTTAGTAGACAATTAAAACAATGGCAATTGAATAATATTAGAGTAATAGGTATCCAAATTGATTTTGATGTTGCAACTAATCAATTAGCAGAATATATAGATTTTCTAGCCTCTGTTAGACAATGGTTACCTAAAGATTATCAGTTAAGTATTACAGGCTTATTAGATTGGGGAAGTAATGGTGATCCTGTAGCAATCAATCAATTAACTGATATTGTAGATGAAGTTGTATTTCAAACTTACCAAGGCAAACATACTATTAGCAACTATCAGCAGTATTTAAAGCGCTTACAAGCTATAACCATTCCTTTTAAAATAGGGATTATTCAAAATGGTGAATGGCAAGCTCCCCAATATTTAGAGAAAAATCCATATTTTAAGGGTTATGTAGTTTTTCTACAAAACCCTTAATAACCCATTATTTTTTACTTGCTGCCCAAATTGTTGTGTCTTCTAATGCTTTTTCAAAGCTATCTAAGATCATGTTAATTTCATTTTCTTTAACAATTAATGGAGGACAAAAAGCGACAATATCTCGCATTGATCGTGTGATCATACCATGTTGGATCGCTCTATCACTTAAATATTTACCTAAGTTACCCTCCTTTTCAAAAGGTACTTTAGTTTGTTTATCAGCCACTAATTCAACAGCAGCAATTAACCCTTTTCCTCGAATATCACCCACTAATGGATGATCTGCAAATTGCTGTAATCCTTTTCTTAAAATTTCGCCCATAGCTACTGCATTAGCTACTAAGTTTTCTTCTTCAATTATTTTTAAATTTTCTAGTGCAACTGCTGTAGCAACTGGATGGCCACCTGCTGTATAACCATGTCCCAAGCCACCTAAAGCATTAGATTCATCTGCAATTCCTTGATAAACCGTGTCATTGATTAAAATCGCAGAAATTGGTTGGTACGAAGAAGAAAGTTGTTTTGATACAGTGATAATATCAGGCTCAATATTAAAAGTTTGGCTACCAAACATATTTCCTGTTCTACCAAAACCACAAATAACTTCGTCTGCTACTATTAAAATATCGTATTTACGACATACCTTTTGTACCTTTTCCCAATAACCTTGTGGTGGCACAATTACACCGCCCGCACCCATAATTGGTTCACCGATAAATGCAGCTATATTTTCTGGGCCTTCTTTTTGTATCAGCGCTTCTAGTTCAGCCACTAAACGGTCAACAAATTGTTGTTCTGTTTCACCTTGTTTAGCATCTCGATAATAATAAGGACAAAGAGTGTGTAAAAAGCGATCAGACAAAGGTAAATCAAAGCCATTTAAGTTTGCAGGGATTCCTGTCAAGCTACCAGCAGCTAATGTAATTCCATGATAAGCAAATTTTCTACTAATAAATTTCTTTTTATTAGGACGACCTTTAGCATTGTTATAGTACCAAACTAATTTAATGACTGTATCATTAGCTTCTGAACCTGAATTAGTAAAAAATACTTTACTCATAGGTACAGGTGCTAATTCTATTAATTTCTCTGCTAATTCAGCACTGGCAGGATGGGACTTTTGACCAAATAAATGATAAAAGGGTAATTTCTCAAATTGTTTTGTGGCTACTGCCGCCAATCTCTTATTATTAAATCCTACTGCAACACTCCATAATCCCGATAAGGCTTCGATGTATTTATTATTATTTTCATCAAATACAAATACGCCTTCACCACGTTCGATCATTAATGAACCTTTTTGTTCTTGTAGACGTGCATTCGTATAAGGATGTAAATGATTTTTTATATCTTTTTCAACAATTTTAGAGTGATTGGTCATTACAAGTTACCTTAAATTAATAGAATTATTTGATGAGTCTAATTACCATAATATACGACATAACCTGATTAATAGTAGTTCAAAGGTTAGTGGTAATGTGTCAAACTAATTGATACTAGTAGTTAATTCAACCTCTACTTAAAATTATTTTTATTAAATTAATTGGATAGCCTGAATGAATATTTTAAAACTATGGATAACTAACTGTAATTATTTAAAAAAGTTTATTTTATTAATTTGCTCAATATTACTATTAACTGCCTGTCAACAAGATGATACAAAAGCGATGAATACTAAATATATTGAAGTAGCCCCTTACTTAGTCGATTGTACAGGCGTAGCGCCAATGAAATGTATGAAAATTAAAGAACAAGGCCAAGCAGAATGGGAATTTTTCTATGGTTCAATTGATGGTTTTACTTTTGAACCTGGTTACAATTATCAACTGGAAGTAAAGGTTACTAAAAAAGCTGAACCTATTCCTGCTGATACTTCTTCATTACAATGGACTTTAGTAAAAATCATTGATAAACAAAAAGTAGTTAATAATTAATTTATTTTTTTAAATTATCTAATTTTATAGTACGCTGCCTATTAGCATCTAGCTAATTAGGCAGTTACTAAATATCCACTTATATACTGTCTTGCTTAACCCATATTAACTCTTCTGTTGCAAAACCAAGTGCTTTTGCTTTAGCTACTAAACTATCTTTAATATTTTGATCTAAAGTTGGCGTACGCGATAAGATCCATAAATATTTTTTATTAGGTCCGCAAACCAGAGCGTATTGATAATTATCATCTAAAACTATAACGTTATAACCGCCATAAAATGGCCAAAAGAAAGTAACTTTAAGTGAAGCTACATTAGGTGAATCTACAAAATAAGCTCGGCCATCACTCTCTTGCCATCTTTTTTTATTTGGATTATAACCACGGTTAATTACATCGAGACCACCATCACTACGTAATTTGTAGTTAGCAGTGACTTGCTCTAAGCCCTTTTCAAAACTATGATCAAGACGAGCTATTTCATACCAAGTGCCTAAATAACGATTAGCATCAAAATTTTGAATTACGGTTACATCTGAAGGTGGTTTAGTAGAGCATCCTGTCAATACTAATGAAAAAAATGCAGTTAAAAACAATGAGAACAGTTTCATCTCTTTTCCTCTGAAAAATTTAATAGCTGTATATATTTTTTTGTTGTATATCATTAATAATCAAATAGTAAGTTAAGGTCTAGTAGCTATATGTATTATCAAACGAAAAACTGTAGCAATTTAGAAAACAATTATTGTTATTGTAGTTCACTGTACTAGTAAAAATTAATGCCATTAGAATAATATCTATTATAAAATCAATTAGTTATATTTATAATATTGTTATCACTTAATTAAGATTAATAGAAACAGTTATATAAATGATAAAAATCTTTTGTAATTAATAATAAATATACTGCTTTTTAAGAATTTGTTATTTGCCTATGCAGAAGCTAGAAAATATTCTGCCTAATAAATCATCTGAAGTAAACGTGCCTGTAATGGTGCCTAATACTTGCTGAGCTTGTCTTAAATCTTCGGCTAATAGTTCCCCTGCCCTTTGCTCTACTAACTGCTTATAGCCATGTTGGATGGCTTCACGTGCTTCTTGTAATGCTTGTAGATGTCGACGACGTGCACTAAAGCTACTTTCTGCAGTATGCTCATAACCCATACAGGCTTTTAAATGTTCTCTTAGTAAATCTATTCCTTGATTTGCTTTAGCACTTAAATAAATTGTTGTATGCCCATCTTCATTAACTACTAATTCTATCTGGTTATGGCTTAGATCTGCCTTGTTACAGATAACTGTTACTTTATCCATAGCAGGCTTTGGATTTAAAAAACTAGGCCAAACAGTTAATGGATTTGCTACTTCTGGTTTTGTAGAATCTACTACTAGTAATATTCTATCTGCTTCATTAATGGCGACTAAAGCACGTTCTACGCCTATTTTTTCTACAGGATCATTGGTATCTCTTAAACCTGCTGTATCAATTATATGTAACGGCATTCCATCAATTTGAATATGTTCTTTAAGAATATCTCTGGTGGTACCCTCTATATCAGTGACAATAGCTGCTTCACGGCCTGCTAATGCATTTAATAAACTCGATTTACCTGCATTTGGTAAACCTGCTATGACTACATTCATACCATCACGTAATAAAGCGCCTTGTGAAGCTTCTTTTTCTACTTTTTCTACTTCTGCTAATAATTGTTGTACTTGTGTTAATACATGACCATCTGATAAAAAATCAATTTCTTCTTCAGGAAAATCAATAGCAGCTTCTACATAAATCCTCAAAGCTATTAAACTTTCAGTAAGTGCATGCACTTTATTGGAAAATTCACCTTGCAAAGAACGTAATGCATTACGAGCTGCTTGTTTAGAGCTGGCATCAATTAAATCTGCAATAGCTTCTGCTTGTGCTAAATCTAATTTATCATTTAAAAAAGCTCGTTCACTAAACTCACCTGGCCTAGCTTGCCTTGCTCCAAAGTTTATACAAGTTTCTAACAATAAATCTAGTATTACAGGCCCCCCATGTCCCTGTAACTCTAATATATCTTCTCCAGTGAATGAATTTGGTGCAGCAAAGAATAATAAAATACCTTGGTCTATTATTTCATTTCTATTATCAAACCAAGGGCCATAATAGGCATGTCTAGCTTTTAATTCTGTTTGTTTAGATAATTTTAAACCTATGATTTTAGCTAACGGACCAGATACTCTGACAATACCTACACTTCCCCTTCCCTGTGCAGTGGCTATTGCAACAATAGTATCTTTGGTGTAAATCATATTTAAACTATCCAAGTAAAACGCCCCTAACGGGGCGTTTTTTATTTTAGTTTGCTGGTTTCTTTTTCAAGTTCTCAATTTGTCGAGTAATAACCCATTGTTGAGCAATTGATAAGATGTTGTTGACAACCCAGTATAATACTAAACCTGCAGGGAACCAAATAAAGAAGAAAGTAAAGATAATAGGCATCATCTTAAATACTTTTGCTTGTATTGGATCAGGTGGTGCAGGATTTAATCTTTGTTGGAAGAACATTGTAGCACCCATAATAATAGGTAATATTAAATATGGATCGCTTGTTGATAAATCATGAATCCAACCTAACCATGGTGCTTGACGTATTTCCACACTTTCCAATAATACCCAATACAAAGCAATAAATACGGGCATTTGGATAACGATAGGTAAACATCCGCTCAGTGGGTTAAGTTTTTCTTCCTTGTACAATTTCATCATTTGTTCAGACATTTTCTGTCTATCATCACCATAACGCTCTCTAATAGATTGCATTTTTGGTGAAGCTGCACGCATTCTAGCCATTGATTTATAACTAGTTGCAGATAATGGGAAGAAGATTAATTTAATAATAATAGTTAATACAATAATCGACCATCCCCAGTTTCCTACAATGCTATGAATCACTTGTAGTAACCAGAAAATAGGCTTACCAATCATACTTAAAATACCATAATCAATGGTTAGATCTAAGCCTGGTGATAATTCTTTTAAACTATCTTGTAATTTAGGACCTGCATATAAGGTAAAATCTTCACTTATTTGGCCACCAGCAGGTGCTGTAACTAACGGTGTAGTAAAACTAACTATATAGTTACCTTGTTGGTCTTTATAGGTTTTAACCACATGGTTTTCATTTTTATCCCCTACCCAAGCAGTTACAAAGTAATGTTGTAACCAAGCTATCCAACCACCTTGAACAGTGGCTGAAGGTAAAGGTAGATAATTAAGATTTTCTTCTGCTTTCTTTTGCGTTGCTACACGCATAATGCTATCAACATCTTTAATAGCAATTCTGGTGTAAGGTTTATCAGGTGTCCAATAAGCCATACCCAAGAAGGTAGTCATACTAGTAGCTGTGGTAGATGAAGGATCACCTGCATTGTTACGGGTTAAAGAAGCTAAGAAATAACCTTGCCACGCTTTATCAGTATTATTAGTAATTTGATAATTAACACCAATACGATAAGCGGCTGGATCTACACAACCTACTCTGTTTTTCTTTTTACTGGCACAAGCTTCATCCATACCACGTAAGAAGGTATAAGTTTTAACGTAATTAATACCATCTTTTGTATATGTTAAGTTAACTTTTAATTCTTTTTGACCATCAGCTAATTTATAACTTTGTTGTTCTGTTTGATAAACAGGAACAACATTACTATTAGAAGTAGAAAATACTCTACTTCCTGCTGTATATAAAACTTCCCCAGCGTTACTAAATAGTCTAAAAGGCGTATTAGGTGTATTTAATGCTTTTGGATAGGCTTTGAGATCTAACTCAACGACATCACCACCTTTTGGATTAATTTTAAGTTTTAAGACATCTGTCTCTACTTCTATAAATTGATTGTTAGTAGAAGTGGTAACTGGTTGGTTAGGTACAGTAACTTGATGATTTTCTGTAGCATTAGCATTTTCACCAGTAGGTGCAGGCTGATGAATATCTGAATTGATATTATTCATATCAGTAGAATTCTGCACATTTTGAGTGACTTGCGCTGTTTGAGTCCCTTCTTCATTAGGGACTTTATGATAATCATCATTCCATTGCAGTAGTATTAAATAAGCCACAACAGCTAATGCAACTAATAAGATAGGACGTTGAATATCCATAGTTATTTAATCTTCAATTGAATGTTTAGAGGTATTTTTAGGAGGAACCGGATCATAACCACCAGGATTCCATGGATGACAGCGGAGTAAACGGCGAACTCCTAAATAGCTACCATGTAGCAAACCATACTGTTCAATTGCTTCGTATGTATAACATGAACAGCTAGGATAAAAACGACAGTGACTTGCCATTAACGGACTAATAGCATACTGGTAAAACTTTATGGACAATAATGCTACTTTACGCATATCAGCCGCCATTTTCAGAATTTGTAGAATTTTTAACTGAAAGTCTTTTCCAGAATTTAATGAACTGATCATGCAATTCATTATTTTCTACTTCAGCTAATCCTCTACGCGCCACCACTACAACATCATAACTATCAATTAGATGTTGATTTAGACGGAATACTTCACGTATTTGTCTTTTTAGTCGATTACGTTGTACTGCTAATTTAACGCTTTTTTTACCTATTACAAGGCCTAAGCGTGGATGATCTAAATCATTTTTACAAACAAGTAATAAAATATAACTTGTTGATAATTTTTTATCTGGCGAGTCAAAAACACGTTTAAAGTGTTTAGCTTCTAGCAAACGTTTTTGCTTGGAAAAGTTGTGACTCACCACAATAAAAATTAAATAGCAATACGTTTACGACCTTTAGCACGACGACGATTAAGAACTTGACGACCATTCTTAGTAGCCATACGAGCGCGAAAACCGTGTACACGTGCACGTTTTATATTACTAGGTTGAAATGTACGTTTCATATTAATGTTACCTTGTGTTCAAAAAAGGACACCTAATTTTAAAGAGCCAGCAATTTTATTTGAAGCTGAGCAGAAGGTCAAACAATAAATAGTACTTTAATATAAAAAAAGTTTTTTTATAGGTAATAAAATAATAAATATAAAATATATATATTTTTAAAAGATTATTTATATTGTTTATATTAGTTAAGCTATAATCTGTTAATAACTTTATATAAGCATTGTTATATAAAGATGGTAGCATTTTATAAGGATGTTTATATTATCTGATAAAGATGTGTTTTTATTGTCATTTAACTGTGGATAAAGAGTAATTTTATTCACAGCAGATTTATTCACTGTTTTATTTACACTTTTTAAAGGTAGTTTAAGATTATTTATACACAGGTTTACTTTACGACTATTTATTTTATTTTTAATACTAGTTAGCTGTGGATAACTTTTATTAGAGTCGTTAGAATGTCTATTTATTTATCAATTGGG